>JBJKPO010000050.1:0-10477 GCA_046706235.1 Bacillota bacterium
GGCATAAATTGCAACTTTGACGCTGAATTTATAGCGTTAACCATATCTAACCGGATCGTCTCCCGGTCTTGGACGGCCTCGTCAAAACGGCCCGATTGGTAATATGCTTCGGCTCTTTTTTCCAGTAACGGGAGGAATTTCGAATTTATAGCCAAACCCCGGTTGTAAAAATCCACCGCCTTGTCATATTGCGCGACTCGAAATTGAACCTCGCCCGCCATTAAAAAACCAATTAAGGAATATTGGTCGGATTTGATGGCCGAAGCAAACTCCCGGGAAGCCGATTCCAGATCACCCTTGCCGAGATATTCTTGCCCGCGAAGAATTTGCACCGCGGAATCAAGATAACGGTTTTCCTTGAACCGGGGAAAATCTTTGATTGGAATGGTTTGGGGGAGTTCCGGTCCAACCGGGTTCGCCGCCAATTGATTACTCCGCCATACCCTATAATCGGGGTTGATTTTTTGGCCTTGATCCCAAATAGTATTTGCCTGCTTGACGTCGTCTTCCCAAAAAGCCGCCCAGCCTAAAAGCTCCTGATAAAGAGTGGCCGGTATGATTTCCTGAATATTGCCGGCCCGGTTCAGCAACGCATCAAAATGATTCTTGTCCCCCAGCGCCAGATAAACCTTTGCCAAATTTATGTCCTTCGTTACTTCCCATTCGGGCGGCAACGGGTCCGCTTGCAATAAATAACCGAGGGCTAATTGGTATTGGCCTGACTGAATCCCGGCGATCCCTTTGCGAAGTAAAAATTCAGGATTGTTAAACCGGTCTAATAACTGCAATACTTCAACAGGTTGCCATTCGTCGAGATAAAAATCGGCCAGCGCCATATTGGCCTCGACCGAGTCCGGAAACAAAGCCGCCGCCCGTTTAAAATACCAGATGGCAATTTCTTGCTGGCCGGAGGCGGCCTGACAATATCCGGCCATAATCAAGGCCGAAGGTTTTTCGGGGGTCCGATCGAGGATTGGCAACAACTGTTGCCGGCAAAGTGTTCCGGGTAGACTAAGAACCGGCGGCAATTTTCGGATTAATTCGGTTCGTTGGTAAGCAGGTTCGGTCCACAACCAACTTTTCGCTTGAAAATACTCAAGGAACCCGGCTGATTTATAATAAAGCCGGGCCAGTTCCCACCTGGAACTCCAATCCTCCGGATTACCCGAAATTTTGGCTTTTAAATTCCTGATTAGTTCGTCATCACTGGTTGCTTCCCCGGCGGCAGCCGCAGTTCCAAGTAAGATGAAACCCAGCACCAGCGTTAAAAGTACCGGTAAAAATTTTCCCAATACATTTATTAATCTATACACAAATCTTTTCTCCTCCCGGCTTCTATTATCAATCTCTCGGGAAGGGGTTACAAACTTTCACGCAAAATATTCATTAAGTCCTCTGCTTTGGCTTCCTTGGGGTTGGCTTTCATCGACCCGGATGTTAAACTTTCCTCGATAATGATCGGAAAATCGGCTTCGGCAATCTCTAAACCGCTGATATGGGTGGGAATACCGAGTTTTCGCTCCAGGCTCATCAGATTTTTAATTCCCATCGCCGCCATATCGATGGCATCGCCATCCACCCAATTAATCCCAAGCACTTTGGTGATCTGCGCGTATTTCTCATAACAAACGGAAAGGTTAAAGCGCATTACCGGGACCAGTAACACCGCGCAAACCAAACCGTGGGGTTTTTGGGTCCGGATACCGATTGAATGAGCCATCCCGTGAACCGCTCCCAGCCGGGCATTACTTAACGCAATCCCGGCCATTAAACTGCCCATCGCCATTTCGGTCCGGGCTCGAATGTCCTTGCCGTCATTCGCGACTTTCATAATATTGGCGGCTATCCGTTCAATCGCGGCCAATGCGTATACATCGGTCAACGGACCGGCGCCCTTTGAAGTGAACGCCTCAATTCCCTGGACCAGGGCGTCCAGTCCCGAATAAACGGTGACATTCAACGGGGCGCTCACGGTTAAGACCGGATCCACGATTGTTACCCGGGCCGCTAAAAACAAGTCCCGTATTGATTTCTTAGTCATTTTTCCCGGATCCGAAAGCACCGCGTTCCAGGTAACCTCGGCCCCGGAACCAGCGGTGGTGGGAATGGTAACTAGCGGTATTCCCGGCACTTCGACCTTGCCGCCGTCAAAATAATATCCGACATCGTTTTGGACCTCATACAACCCCGCAATCACTTTCGCGACATCCATAACGCTTCCACCGCCGATACCAACCACCCAATCGGCTTCATTCTCCCTGGCGAAAACCAGCCCTTTGCGGACAGTATCCAGGGATGGTTCCGGTTCCACTTCTGAAAACGGAATAATCTGGTATCCCGAACTTTTTAACAAAATATCCAAACGGTGGAGCATACCGTTCTCCCGTAAAGCGTTTTTCCCGGTTACCACCAAGACTTTTCCTCCGAAAGCCCGCCCCTCGAACGGAAGTTCCCGGAGTGTTTCCGCGCCGAAGATGATTTTAGTGGTTAAATTAAACATTTGGCTGGAACCCATTAAATTGATCTCTCCTTATGTATTAACGATAACTATGTAATCTTCCACGATGGATAAGTTACCTTACCGGCGTTAAACCTGAATCCGGCAAGTAACTTGAAAGTATTTCTAAATATAGACTTGCCGGATTCAGTAGCTGAACCCGATCCGGCAAATTTTTCTTTGCATTTCAAGAAAAATTTAAATGTACTTGCCGGATCGAGGTTAAAATTAATGAAGGATAATAAACATATTCTCAAATCAATTCTCGGTTTTAAATAAGATTCCTTTAATAAAAAATTTGTTTTGACTGGGAAATTCCCAATGGGAGAGGTGGACAATTGAATTTGTAAAATAATTTGCTAAAAACCTTTTGCAGGGACTCATTTTTGTTGTTATAAACAAATTTTGGCAGGAAATCGGTTGAAGCGAATTGAATAATTGGGTTGGAAAAAGGCAATGAAAGAATACAAAAATTGAAAGCGGTTTCGAATGCCTATTGTAGATCCTTGTGTCCTTTAAAAGGATAACCACCATCCTCCGGGGTCAAAAAACAATAAGTCCAATTATCCGTGAAAATTCTTTTAAGCTTCGAAGGATTGTGGTTACTCTTTTAAAGAGCAAAGAGATCAATAAAAATGCCTAACAGCAATTGATAAACCTGATTGTTAGATTTAGGCTGTGGGACGGGGCTTGAAATCGAAAGGGTGGTGCAAGTCTTTCCGAATCGTGAAATATCGGGTATCGATCTTCTAAAAAATATGCTTTAAAAGCTCCAAGAAAATGTTTTTAGGGGTGATACTTTGCGCAGTGAACAAGAAATGTTCGATTTAATAATCGGTATTGCAAAGGCTGACAAACGTGTGCGGGCAGTCTACATGAACGGTTCTCGTGCTAACCCGAATATCCCAAAAGACATTTACCAGGATTATGACATTGTATATGTCGTAACCGAAACTAAGTCGTTTTTGGATAACAAAGATTGGATTTCAGTATTCGGGGAAATAGCAATTGTCCAAGAAGCGGATAATAACGATTTTGGTTGGGGGATAAACGCCAATTTTGACCGTTCCTATACATGGCTTATATTATTCAAAGACGGCAACCGCATTGATTTACATATTCAAATAAAGGAAGTTATGCTTGAAAAATACACGAAAGACAGCTTAACAATTCCTCTTTTAGATAAAGATAACTGTTTGCCCCAGATACCTACTTCAAATGACATGGATTATCATATAAAGAAACCTACATTGCCTCAATATAGAGGTTGTTGCAATGAATTTTGGTGGTGTCTGAATAATGTAGCCAAGGGAATAGCCAGAGATCAACTTTCATATGCCATGTGGATGTATAATGTAATTGTCCGCGACATGCTTGTAAAAATGATTGATTGGTATATAGGAATAAGTGTTGGTTTTTCTGTATCGGTTGGAATGAGTGGCAAGTATTATAAAAAGTATTTACCTGAAAAAATTTATGAAATGTATGCAAAAACATATTCCGACAGTGCTTATAACAACTTTTGGACAGCGATATTTATAGCTTGTGAGTTGTTCGGAACAATTGCCAAACCTGTCGGCGACCATTTCGGATATATTTACTGCCTTACTGAAGAAATCAATATGATGGAGTATTTAAACAAGGTTAAGAATGATTGTTTGAAAAAAATCGAATAAGCCGGGTCATTATTGATGAAAAAACCGTACTGTGTTGTTGGGGTTTTACCTGACGCCAATGGTGTAGGAAAACCGGATATTTTTATGGCAAAAAGAGTTGGAGGTTCATGATGATCGATGTAAGAAATCTCACTAAAACATTCGGTAATATTACCGCTGTCGATAAGGTGACTTTCCATGTCAATGAAGGAGAAATTTTTGGCTTTCTTGGCCCGAACGGCGCCGGAAAAACCACCACCATGAGAATGCTCTGTTGCCTTATCTCCAAGACCAGTGGCGAAGCCAAAATAGCTGGTTATGAAATTGGGAACGACGCCGATTCATTGGAAATCAGAAAGATTATCGGACTGGTTCCCGATAATGTCGGCCTTTATAATGAACTGAGCGCCTACGATAATCTTGATTATTTCGGCAAGTTATATGAGTGCCCGGAACACCAGCGAAAAGAAAATATCGAGTATTTTCTGAAGATGATGGGCTTATGGGATCAAAGAAATCTTCCCGTAGCAGGTTTTTCCAAAGGCATGAAACAAAAAATGGCGGTAATCAGAGCGCTAATTCATAATCCCAAAATACTATTTCTGGATGAACCGACGGCCAATCTGGATCCGGAATCTTCAAAAATTGTCATAGATTTTCTACTCAAATTAAAAAAAGAAGGTAAAACAATTTTCTTAAATACCCATAATCTGGATGAAACCCAGCGAATCTGCGATAAAATCGGCATCATAAAAACAAGATTGCTGACGATGGATTCCCCCGAGCAGCTAAAACAATCTCTCTGGGGAAACCGGACGGTTTTTCAATTGGAAAAAATCACTGATTCAATCTTGGCAGCGGTAAAAGAACTCAAACCAAAAAATTGGGCGGCGGATGAAAATAAAATAACTATTGAAACAATCGACCCGCTAAAAGAAAATCCCAATTTTATTAAGACAATCATTTCCGCCGGCGGCAACATCCAATACGTTACCAGGTTAAATCCGGATTTGGAAGAGACCTATTTAAAAATAATGGAGGAAACAAAATGAGACTCGTGAAAATCTTAACAATTACCTCCAAGGATCTTAAAATTTTCAGAACTAAAAAAAGTATTCTCTATTCGATGATTGGTTTCCAATTATTTATCTCAATTGGTCTGCCGATGATTATCCGGTTTGTGAGCTTAGAAATGGACAATCACTTAGCTTCTTCCTTACTTCCGGTACTCATTAGTTCCTTCTCGTTTTGGTTTGTAATTGGAGCGGCAATCCTGCCGATATCCATTGCTTCTTATAGCCTAATCGGCGAAAAGGTTGAAAAAAGCCTCGAACCCTTACTGGCAACCCCGGTTATGGATGAAGAGATTCTGATCGGAAAGGGCCTCGCGGCATTTATACCTTCCATCGTTTCCAATTACATTGGCGCAGCTATTTTCATGTTTTTAATTGACCTGTTTACTTATGACAAACTAAAATATCTATATTTTCCGAACTGGAACATGGCAATAATACTATTAATCCTTTCCCCGCTTGTGTGTATCCTGGATATTGGAGTGAATGTCATTATATCTTCAAGGTTTAGCGATGTCAGGTCTGCCCAACAATTAGGCATGCTAATGATCCTGCCGTTCGGAGTTATCTATGTTCTTGCCGAGATGAGTGTCATATCGCTTACTACTCAGAATCTTCTTATTCTCTCAACGGTTGTTATTATTCTTGATTTAATTTTTCTTTATATTGCTAAATCCACATTCCAACGTGAAGAAATACTCACGAAATGGAAATAAAATCAAGGTTTAAATGAGTTCCAGCCAAGCCTTGTCAACCACTTGCCCGATATCCAAACCCGCCGCCAGCTGCGATTTCGGGTCGCGTTCTTTATTTTCAACTGGCAGCCAATACCCCAGGTATTCAATGTTCCCTTCCGGTCCTAAAATGGGTGAATAAGTAAGATCATTCAAAGACCAGCCCATTTCCACCGACGCCTCAGCCAACAGTTCCAACACTTCCAAATGAGCGGTCTTATCCCGGACCACCCCTTTTTTCCCGACCTTGCCCTTGCCCACTTCGAATTGCGGTTTAATCAGAGTAATCATGCCGCCCCGGTCCGTAATTAATTCCCTGAATTTGTGGAATACCAACTTTAGCGAAATGAACGACAAGTCCGCCGTTATCAATTCCGGTCTCTGCTCCAAACGTTCCGCCGGGAAATAACGGATATTCTCGCGTTCAAATACCGTTACCCGCTTATCCTGACGCAGCTTCCAGGCTAATTGGCCGTAGCCCACATCCACTGCGTATACATGGGCGGCCCCGGCTTTTAATAAACAATCGGTGAATCCGCCGGTGGAAGCCCCGGCATCTAAACATACCTTGCCGTTTACATCGACCTTGAAAGCTTGCAGGGCTTTCTCCAGCTTTTTCCCGCCGCGGCTGACGTAGGTTTGGCTATCGCCGGAAATTAACACTTCGGCCGGAACCGCAGGATCATCAACAACCGGTTGGCCCGCTTTTTCGATGCGTTTCCCGTTTGCGAAAACTTCGCCGGCCATAATCGCCCGCCGGGCCTGTTCCCGGGTTTGAAAATGGCCTTGTTCCACCAGCCAGACGTCACTTCTTTTTTTTCCCAAATAATCACAATCTCCCCGTATTTGATTCTTCGTTTCTCCGCTAAGACTGTAAAACTTTAATCACGAAAGTCACGAAAAAACCCAAACGTTTTTAAGTACTTTTTCGTGTTTTTCGGTCTCTTTTCGTGTATTTCGTGTTATTCTTTTTATTCCGTTCCAGCAAAATCTGTAGACCTTTAATCACTAAAAAATCCGAGCTATTAAAAATAATCGCTCATTTTCCGAATCCTTGACCCATCACTTTGGTATACGGCGTGAACATCATCTCGTAGATGTCCATCGCCTGGCGGTCGGTCAATCCCGCCAGGTAATCGCCGATTAATAATGCTTTTCCGTAGTCATCCGCTAAATCGTTATTACGTATCGAAGCCGGCAGCAACTCCGGTTTGTTCCAAAAACACCCGTACAGCTTTTCCAGAATCATCTTCCCTTTTTCGGCCATCATCAACACCGTGGGATGCTTATAAACCTTGTTATACAAAAATTCAATCAACGCTTTCAAATCACCGGCATAATCATCCGGCAGCAAAACCACTGGTTCCTTCACTTCCCGCAATTCTCCGGGAGAGTTCAACCGGTTTTCCGATAGATTTTTTTGAGTTTGGATAATCAAGTTGGTATTCAGATGGTTAATCAAATGCCGGTTTAGCCGGAAAACTCGCATCGGCGCCGCAAATGACCCCGTCTTCTTTTCCTCGGCGGCGATCTCCGCTAAAATTTGATTAATCAAGGTAATCCCTGTGCTTACTAAATCCTCCCAAGCCACTAAACCGACCCGTAAGGCGTCATCCAGGTCGTGAGCCGCGAAGGCTAATGAATCGGAAAGATTGACAATTTGGGTTTCAATCGAAGCTTGCGGACTTTTGGCGAATTCGGCCGGAAACTTTGGCTGATCAAACCTGGTTAAATGTCTGGCCAGGCCCTCCCTGGTTTCAAAAGTCAGATTCAGGCCGGGAAAATCCGGATACCGCCGCTCCAGATAATCGACAATCCGCAAACTATGTAAATTGTGATCGAAGCCGCCATAGTCCCTCAATAATTCAGCCAGGATTTCCTCCCCGGCGTGTCCGAAAGGCGCGTGCCCCAAATCGTGGGCCAGCGCGATGGCCTCGACCAAATCTTCATTGGCCCGCAATACCCTGGCAAAAGTCCGGGCGTGTTGCATGACTTCCAGGGTATGCGTCAAGCGGGTACGGTGATAATCGCCTTCGTGGACCACGAAAACCTGGGTCTTATACTGCAGCTTTTTAAAAGCCGCCGTATAAATAACCCGGTCCCGATCCCGCTGGTAACAGGTGCGGTAGTCATCCTCTGTTTCGGAATAAGTCCGGCCATTAGAACACTTCGCCTTGGAGGCGTAAGGCGCCAGGATTAAATCTTCATTATCCTCATAAATGATTCGCGGTATTTTTTCCATATTTAATCACCGCCTAATTCTTTCGCCTTCCATAAAGATTTTACCTGCCGGTGACGCAATTGTACGGAATTTTTAGGTTTTATGCATGAAAATGACGCCGGCGTCGTATTCATTAGTGTTTATCAGTGCTCATTCGTGGTTAACCGATTATTTTTATGCCCGAAACATCACTTTCACCAACTCGTTCCCGGTCTCTGTCTTGAAGTATTTCTCCCGGATGGTTTCGATTTGCGCTGCGGTCAAACGATCCTCATCGCTATTCACCAGGAAATCGGCCTCCACCAGGATTTGAAAATCCAGACCATCGATCTTTTGATACGAATGGTGATTCCCAATCAAGAAGCAGACTCGATCCGTAAAACAGCTTTCCAGCTTGAATTCCGCCAGCAACTCACACGCCACAGGCGGCCCCAACAATTCCTGGTAATTACCGGCCGAAGAATTATACTGTCGCTCCGCCTCTTTAATCCCGATATCATGTAGGACCGCCGCTGTTTCCAGGATTAGCAGTTCTTTCTGCGATATTTTCTCAAGCCGGGCGATGGTTTGGGCCAGATTGTGGACTTTCAGGGCGTGGTTGATTCGCCTGGTATCAGAGGCGAAATAGTGGATCATTTTTAAGATGATTGCCGCGATGATGTTGTCCATTAATATCTCCCCTCCATTCTTCCCAAAAATTTATGATTACTGAAGGAAATTAACCGGGTAATGTAAAATATCTCAACTAAATAAGATAAAAACAAATTAAACGGTTACTTTGAGGCCTGCTTAATTTAGCTCTCCATATTTAAAAATTAGACTTTAAATCTTAAATTCCTGGTAAATACTTTAGCAAAATCTTTTCATTACATCATTTTCATAAATAACCACCGAGGTGATTAACATGTCAACAATCCTTGTTCAAATATGCGGCGATCCAGTGGTTGATTGGTTGATGAACATCCGCAATAAAAATATTACTAGTAACAGCCCTTACTTTTGGAATTCAGCGTCAAGTATCGAATTAAGTTCACAAGCAGGCGGGCCCGAATTAATCCATAACTTGTTGGCAACGATGCTTCCCACCGAATACCGGCAAACAATTGAATGCATTCATATCGATTCCGCTTTGCTGGATAAACCCAAAGACAATTCAGTTACGCGAGTATGGACGGTATGGGAACAGTTTAACCAGGATTCGTTTCATATTTCAGAATGGTGTCAGCGCGAACCCGGCCAATGGGACTATGTACATGATAAACTCAAAGGAACGCCCCGGTTATTAATAATCGACGATAACGATTACGGATTTCGCAATGACAGTCTAGGATGGCCGGAAGCGCTTGAGGATAATAACGGTCGTTTACAGCATGTTATTCTTAAAACCGGTAAACTGGAAGCAAGAAATAAATTAATCCAATCCATTTATAACAATAATTTATCCCTGAAAACCACCTTAATTATCTCGCTTAACGATTTACGTACTTGCGCCGTTAAAATCGGTCTATCATTATCATGGGAAAGGCTCTTGGAAGAAGTTGTCAATGCCGTTCGTAGCAAGCAATGTCTACCATTGCTTACCGATGATGGAAAGCCTGTTCCCTTCCAACGAATCATTGTAACTATCGGTACGAGCGGAGCCATAATCATCGAAGATGGCAGAAATGTTTTGATTTTTGATCGGACCGGCCAGGAAGGCGATTTTGAACAAAATCTCGGTAGCCAGATGATGGGCTATAATACCTGTTTGGTAAGCGCGCTGGCTGCAAGGTGGATAGAGTGCGATAATACCGACGAAAAGATGGATTGGATCAATGGAACCTTTATCGGAATCGGTTTAGCGCGCCATTTACTTTTTGAAGGTTATAAATTGGTGGATAAACACATCGAATTCCCTTTTGAACAACTTGGAACAGTCTACCGTAAAATAATTAATTCGAAAACCGATGAGCTTCCGCCAAATTATCGAAAAGAAGACTATCAAAAAATATGGGATTTAGGAACTTTTCAATGTCCGGTTATCAATATTGATAATAGTCAGCGTTGGACCATCCTAAAAAATAGCATCCTAGGTGTTAATCAATTATCATCAGCTAAAATCCGTGAGGAAATATGCGAATACGCTAAAAGAATAGTCATTCATGGACCTCGCGCGGCTTTACCCAGCGTTCCCGTTGAAGAAGTAAAAGGATGGCGCAGCGCCGACCGGAACGAGATTGAGGGCGTACGAAGCGTATATAACGCAATCTGTGATTATATGAAGCGAAAACAGAAAGATACTCCATTATCGGTGGCGG
>JBJKPO010000051.1:0-10772 GCA_046706235.1 Bacillota bacterium
CCCTTGGGCAGAGAAATGGAGGGGATCTCAAGTGAGTTGGATTTGGTCTTGCCGCCATCGGTTTTCAGAAATTGAGAAGATGGGCTTTGGTTTTCTTTTTCCTGGTTCATTTTTTACCTTTTCAGAAAAATCGTATTATGCATAATATAGCCTTAAAAAAATCCCGTTCCCAACGTTATCGAGGTTAAAAATCTTTGTTCCAAGCTTCTATTTAATTCGATCCATGAACTCTCTGCTTCTTCATATACATAATCCGCCGTGGCGCGGCCGATCTCAGTACCGGCTACACCGCCACCTATCCCGCCTCCAATGCCAAGTACAAGCACTAGCCACCCGGGAGGCCCACTAAGGCCGCAAACTATTGCTATTCCCCCCGCGAGGGCAACACCACCCGCGGTGCCCAGTTCCATCCCTACTATTCCTCCACCCATACCGGAAGCTTCGCGAAACGCGACACGCGGTCTTTCCGGTTCAGGAGCTTGATATACTTCATAACCGGCTACTCCAAAACCTATTGTCAATCCGATAGGACCGGCATATTCACCGAATGTCGCCAATCCAGTTACCGCTCTTGAACTCCGTCCTGCTCCTCTTGCTACTGCTTCATATGTATCAAAGGATTCCGTTCCACCGTAACGTTCAAAGACTGTTGCCCAATCCCTTGGCTGTTCGAGAACTCCTGACATATATTCACCTGCGGGAGTTAATAATCCTTGAGTTTGCGTGCGGGTAAGATTACGGAATAATGATACATCTCGCGCGGCAGCTTCGGCTCTGGCTAAATCTCCAGCAATTCTTGCTTCTCCAATCTCGATAACCGCCGCATCCGATGCTTCGTGAATAGCCGCTAACTAAGACATACGTTGACTGGTGTTGTAAATTGTAACAAGCGCTGGTCCAGCGGGTTGCGGCAGGGGAAAATCCCAAGTGGTTTCCGCTTCCGGCGGATCGCCCGTGGTTGATGGTGTAAATAATAATGGGTCCGGCTCGGGTGGAGTTACATCGACGGTTGGAGAAGGCGCCGGCCGGGGAGGTGGCCTCCTCGGAACTACCACAATTCCAGGGGGAGTGCCGGGCACGGACATAGCTACGTCCTCATCCCATGGTTCCACGGGCCGGCATACCTGCTCCTCCTCGTCCCAAACGCCTTCAGTTCCAGTCGGATCGGCAACAGCCACCGGATGGTTTAGCGCGTAGCGATAGACATTGACTCCATCGCCCAACCCAATTGGATCGGCGCTAATCCATCTCCCCAGCCAAGGCATATAATACCTCGCCCCATGATACTCAAGCCCGCTTTCCTCATCCCGCTCCATGCCGGTATAACGATACCGTTTGGCGGCGGCTTTGATGGCCGCATTTTTGGCCTGATAGGCGGTGGTACCGTAAGGGTGGTATTCTTCGTAACTGATTACCCGCGCCGTATCATCCAGCTCAAGAGCAGCCGAACCGAGATGATTATGAAGCTGGTAACGCACTGTTTGAGTGGGATTGGTTCTTCCCACGGGTATACCCAACACTATATTGGGTTTGGTTTCAGTATCGATCATTGCATAGCGGTGCTTTTTATCCATCAGACTCAGGCTGGCGCGTTCCAGCCCGGCATCCGCGCCGCTATGTTGTTTATATAATTCATATCCGGCGATATAAATCCGCTCGTCTTTTTTAGCCGGCTCTTGACCCGGATCGGCCTGGTTCTCGGTTATTTTTCTGATCCGTTGCCCTTGCCCGTCATATTGGTAATACGTGGTTTCCGGCGCGCCGCCGCCGGTCCGCCTCTGGCGGATAGTTCGGACCAGTTCTTCCTTAAAGTTCCATCCCATGTCTTCCAAATGAGGCATGGCGGTCATAAAACCATGCCGGAGATGATGCGGGTAGGTATAAATATTGGCCCCGATTTGGGTGCTGATCAGGCGGTTATTGGCGGCCTGATAGTTATAATCCCTGGTCCAGTTGTTGCCGGCCGATTGATGCTTCATCCGGAGGATATTGCCGGCTGCGTCATAGATGTAACTCTGGGTATAATTTCGCACCGCCATGGGGTCGCCGGGGTTCAGTTGATGCATGAAGGGAGCGTCGTTCCAATTATCCCTTCCGTTAAACGAAAGCGGGACATCATTTTCCCGGCCGGTGGCCTCCGCCAGGCGGTAGAGGGCGTCGTAGGCATAAGTGGAAACCCCGGTGATTTTTTGGTTATCAAAAAAACTTACCGGAATATTTTGATCTTCGATCTGGGTAATATTGCCCACCGGATCATAGGTATAGCGCCAATCTTGAAGCGGGTCGTTGTTTTGCCGTTTGGTTTCCAATCTATTGAGGCGGAAGGTTTCCCGGTCATAATAAAACCGGGTGGTTACCTCATTGCCGTAGATGATTTTACTGCGCCGGCCTTTTTCGTTGTAATCGATGTCCTTGATATAAATAGAGGTAACGGCGGGTTCGGCGTGGGTAACGCTTTCGCCGTTTAACAATCCGGCTTCGTTATACGAGGGCGTGATGATGCTGCCGTCAGGCGCGGTTTGTTTGGTCACTCTTCCAAGGGCGTCGGTTTCGGTGCTAAATGTAAAGCTGTCTGCTTCCAAATCATTTAAATTAGCGTCTGTCCAGTCGGCAACATCTTTATAATTTTTAAACAGCTTGCGGGTAATGGATTTTGGCTGTCCATTGAAATCATATTCGGGGGTTTCCACCAGCCCGCCGGTATCGTAATGCCGGATTACTTGCCCTCTGAGGTTTTTCAGTTCGGGGCCGGCCTCCGCTTCCCCGTAAAAGATCCGGTCAAAAATATGGTTGAGAGGGGCAGCGCCGTCCCCGCCGGTTACTTTGCTATGGGTAGGCCGGTGCAGGATATCGTAACAGTATTGGAATTCATGATCGCGCTCATCCCAGGTGCGCAGCGGGTTGCCCAGAATATTCATTAGCAGCCACCGCTTACCGGCATCCATGCTGTTTTGAAACACCTTATTGCCTAACATGTCGTACTGGTATTGCATCACCAGGTTACCACGAGCATCCGTAACCTGGCGCAAATTGCCTTCGATATCGAGGCCGGCTTTGGTCAGGTAAAACTCGTCCTCAGCGGTCCGCACATGTTTGTTGTGCTCAACCGCCAACACCGGCCGTCCCAAGGTGTCAAAATGCCGGACATTGGGAGTATTGGCGTGCCCCGCGGCCTTTTCGGCGGCTGATTTTTCTTTTTCAGGGTCTTTGCCTTCCGCGATCAACTCGGTGTCCATCAAGCGGTTGGCGCGTTGGTGATACCAGGAGGATTCCAAAACCGTGTCGTTTTGGTCGTAACTGCTTTCTTTCCATGAATCAAACCCGGTTTTGGAAAAAGTGCCGTCGGGCATTTCCGTCTTAATGAGCCGCCCGGGCGCATCGTAATGCATAATGGGAGTGACGCCGGTTTCCACCAGTTCCTTCAGGGTTTCATACTGATGCGTAACCGAGAAATATGGTTCGTATTGTTTAACCGGATTCCCTTTATTGTTGAGCACGGTCCTGCCGGTGCCGATCCAGCGCAGTTGTTTGGGATTAAACGCGGCGGTGTCAACTTCGGTGACCGTGTAAGAATTATCGGGATTGACAATTACTTGTTTTGCCGGTCCCGGTTCGGCCTGCGCCTTTTTCATCACTACTTGTCCAAGACCGCCCGAATATTCAAAACCAATCTGAACCGGCGAATCATTGTTTTTCTGAAAGTGCTCTTCCCGGACAATGGAGGCGACTGCCACCGGTTTGCCGGAATTTTGATAAGCAGTGAAATCATAGACAAATCGCGCGGTGGCATGCTGTAATAAATCTTTCCCATGCGTAACCAGTACACCGGAGTCCGGCGCCTGGAAAAAATCATTGACCAGGGTATCTTCGGATGAAGAAGCGAATTCATTCAGGCCAATCAAATCATCGGATTCGTTACCTTTGCCGAATACCGCCGTTGCCTTGACCAAGCCCAGTTCATCCGCGATGGTTTCGGAAATATTATGATTCGGATCTTTCAGGCGTTGTGGTGAAAGCGTCCGAAAATTGAACAGTTCAACCGTGGTTTTATTGCCCAATGCGTCTTCGGTTTCTTCGATGAAGAGGTGATAATCATCATAATACTTCACCTTCGTTTTAGCACCGTAAGGGTCGGTAAAGGAAATAGGGAGATAGAAACGCCCTTTAGCATCGGCTCCGGCTTCTCCCACATCAACGAACTGGGTGGTCCCGGAGCGGATCCACCAACTGCCGTCACCCTCCCGGTGGGTGAATTTACCTTCCAGCATCAGGTCTTCATTGACCTTTGGGCCGAAGATATCGGCCAGTAGTGTCGGGGTATAGGCTAATTGATAATTCTCGAAAGGCAGCGCCAGTGATTCCAATCGGTGTAACGACAACGGGTCTTTTAGATTATTGCTCCGGTAAATGGCGCGGATCTGTTCGATTAATCTTTTCTGAGCGGATCCTGCCGCAGGTTCGGCATCAATTTGATGATATTCCACCTCAATAGCGGCGGTAAGGATATTCTCGAAATCGTTTACCGAGTATAAAGGACCCGATTTGACGATACCCTTTAACTCGTAAGTTTTCACTTCCGATGGCAGCCGCAGCCGGTAGGCGGCGTCGGTGTCGATATCATTGGTAAAGCTGTTTTGCGAATAGGTAATCAGGGTCTCGGATTGAGCTTCCCGGGTTTCACCGGGCAGGGAAGAATCCGCTTTGATTCGCGGGTAAACCACCGCGGCCGATTCCAATATGTTTCCGTATTGATCCAATTTGGTATTCAGAGTATGGGCGATACGCGGATCTTCGGTGTTTCGTTCATAATTGTAGGTGATAGCTTCGCTCTCTTTAACGATAAAAACGGCATGTTTGTTGTGACCTTTGGGCTGCAATAGTTCAATTACCCAATTATGCGTGGCGACGGTGTAAGGTGTAAGTTGTTTTTTGGTTTGATCAGGCGTCGCGCTTGGTGGAGCATCGTAAGCGAACACTTCCGAACGCAGACCCATGCTTTTACAGGCGCGCAAGGCTTCCCGCCATTCCTCCACGTTTAAATGATCAATGATGGCAGCATCCAATCCGGGAGCGGCAATGACCCGCGCGTCAGGCAAAGGGGTTTCATAATTAACAACTGTAAAACCTTGCCGCGCCATTTCTTGATACCAGTATTCGCCGGCAAATTGGTTAAGGATATTTTCCCGGCTTAAGAAAGCACCGGTATGGAACCACTGTTTAGTGTTAACGGGTGGTTGATGTAAAGTTTCTTCCACGACATTAGCGGCGTCACTCTTAACCCAATGTTCAAAGTCTTCGGTATCGGTCTGTTCCACCATGCCGAAGCCTCTAAATTCTCTTTCGGCATGATCGTAATAACCGTGGTGATATTTATACGAACTGATGAAACGGTAACCAGTAATTTTATCCCTGGTCTCGGTTTTGGAAAGGCAATGGACCGGAAAAGGCAGTTTGGTAATCCAGGGCCGCCCCGCCAGCTTGTCTTCAATGTAAAACTTGGTGGAGGGGGTATATTCCAGTGAGACTTCCTTGCCGAGATTGTTTTGGTAAGCAATCATCAGGTATGGTTTCTTGCTGTTCATCAGGTCGATGTATTGCAAAGGAGTCCCGGCATCCTTGGATAAAGGGCTTGACCGGACGATGCAGGCGACACCATTGCCCAGCAAGTCAGTCACCGTAACTTTTGACCGGTTGGTTATTTCAGGGAAGGGATCAATTTCAAATGGCGTGGCGCTGAACGCGTTGCCGCTTAAATTCATCCAGCAGCTAAATTTATTTTTGCCCAGGTAAATGATATCAGTAGTACCGGAGCCGTCGATATCGGCTAAACGCAGGTAAGACGGATTAAATGCCTCGGGAAGGTCAAAGACCGGGGCCTGATCCATTCCCACCTTGACGCCGAACCTGCCGTAACCCAAGTTCGGCCAGTAACATACTTCGCCGTTTCTAATCCGGACGAGATCAGTTAAGCCGTCGCCCGACATATCGGCGAGAAAAACCGTTTGCTTGGGGTCGGCAAATATCAGGTGCGGGCCTTGCTCTTCATCAAATGGTTTAACCGTTTGATGAATCCGGGAGAACCCTTTCCGTCCGGCGGACTCATACCAGGTAAACACATTATCTTCGGTAATTAAAATCTCCGGTTTGCCGTCGCCGTTTAAATCGATCATCCGGGCATTCGAATCCGCCATATCGATATTGGGTGGGCTTTCAAAAGGCCGGAAAGACCGCCACTCTTCCTCGTCGCTCAACTCAAAGTATCCTTTGGGCTCGCTACCCAGACTCACCAACTGTTTGCTGCCGTCCGCGTCCAGATCCAGCAATTGCAGCCTTGTACCGAGGCCCGCAAAAGAAGGTTTGGGTGAAACCAGTTTTGCCGGTTCAAACTGACCGCCGCCCAAATTGTGCTTGTAAAACCAACCGCCGGCTTGTTCGGTCAAAATACCGGAAAGACCTTCGCTATATAAATCAATGAATTGATATTGCGGTTCATCCAATCCCGCGGGGGAGTGAACCAAAGCATCCGGGGCAATGGATTTAACATCTTTATTCCAATCGTGTTTTTGATATTCAAATTCCGTAGGCGGAAGATGTTTATCAGTGTAGGTTCCGTCCGGTTTCTTAATGTAGCCATAAGCGGCGATCGATTTCAGGAAGGTAAGACCGGTTTCGCCGGTAGTGTCGTAGTTGAAATTAAGGGATTTTACCAAGGCCGAGCCGCCGGGAAGTTCGCTAAAATGGTGAAACAGCAAAACCCGCCGGCAGAGTCTGGTGGTTCTGATCTCAAAGCCCGCCCGGTATTCTGAAAACGCGTCCGTTCTGAAATCCCAATCTTTTATTTTTGAATAAGGAGCGTTGGTATCGTATTCTCCATAATCAAATACCGTTTGGAACAGGTAATCCGTTTCAGCCGGATAGGGGTCGTTTAGTTTTTCATAGGGCGTTTTATTGCCGTATAATGCCTTCTCCAAATACAGATTGGTATAGGTAACATCTCCGTTTTCCGTACGGTTTCGATTATGCAACCGCGAAGCGTTAAATCCTTTATCGTCTTCTTTTTTATAAATGTACTGCGTGCAATTGCCCTTGTCATCAAAGACAAACTCGGGCAGCCATTCAAATATCTTGTTGCCGTCTTTCGGGTCGCAAATTCGGGAGGCGGCGCTCCATCCCAAAAGGGTGGTTACATTCTCCTTGCTAATTACCCGCCACTTGATTTCCGGCGCTGCTTTGCTTGTCCACTTTTCAATCCGGGCCAACAAGCCTTCAATGCGGGGCCGGTAAAACCTGATGGTGAATAAACCGTCCGGTGAGTCTTTTTCGTTAAACCGATAGTTCCCATCAGCATCGATACTAAAACCGCCGTCCGCTTCTTTTTTAAACTCCGCAACCAGGTCTTCGGCCTCCGCAAACAGGAAGGTGTCCGAATCCGCTTGATCCAAATATTGAGGCAGTTCCTTATCGGTTTTGCGTTTGATGGACGGCAGGCTTAGAGTCCAACCCAGGCCGAATACACCGTTGCCGGCGCCGGAATTGTATTTCAAATTTAGGACAGGCGAAGCTCCCCTGGCCGGAGAGAAGGGCAGGGGCATGGAAAAGGAAGCCGTGCCGCCTACGGCGTTTACCGTAAATTTCTCGTCAATCCCCTTAATGGCCCCACCACCCTTGGGCAGAGAAATGGAGGGGATCTCAAGTGAGTTGGATTTGGTCTTGCCGCCATCGGTTTTCAGAAATTGAGAAGATGGGCTTTGGTTTTCTTTTTCCTGGTTCATTTTTTACCTTTTTTAGTTCGGATTGTTTGATTAAAAGCGTTGTGAAAACCTTAATATAAATATATTCCTAATAATTTAATAAACATAAATTTTTTCCTGATGTATAAACGGTTCTTCATTTCATTGTAAAATCCTTCAAGCTTTTATAATAATAACTGAAAATTATTAATGAGAAATCTGTTTTCAGTTATAACCGGGTTGGTAAACAAAAAGGATTGTGGAATTATAACCGTCTCCCTTTCGGGGTCCAACATTCCATCTTTATTCTATTCATTAGGCAACCATATTTTTTTATTATTCCGGGAAGCTCTTCCAAAGTGTATACTTTGCCACGATACGGTTTTCCAAATTGGTTCGTTGTTTTTTAGTGGTTATTAATGGTATAATAAACATGTTCATAATGACTTGGGGAGAGTAACCGATTATGAGTAATGGCAAATCGCGGCGCCGGAAACATTCAAGTCCGATGCCGAAGAAAATTGGTCAACCGCAAAAAAATCAACCAATACCGAAGTCAAAAAAAGTCTTTTTTACAATCAGCTTTGTAATATTGGTTTTTTTGATTTTGATGTTAACGGAAGCCGTATTGCGAGTTGCGGGTTACGGCATCGATACCCGGGTATTTATCAAACCCCGGTATAAACCGGATATTTATGCCGGGAATGCTAATTTGGAACATAAATACTTTTCGTATGCAATCGGGAATATCAAATTTGCGGATATGTCGATCTACAATGTTTTTCCCGTTAAAAAACCCAAAGGAACTCTAAGGGGTTTTCTGCTGGGGGGATCATCGGCGCAAGGTTTTCCTTATGAACCAAACCATTCATTCGGTAAAATAACGGAGTTGGCTTTAACAGCAAGTAGAAAATACCAAAACGTGGAAATTCTCAATCTCGGGCTTTCCGCCATGAGTAGTTTTTACGTAAAAGATACGGCCATGAAACTGTTAAGTTTTCAACCGGATTTTCTCGTTTTGTATTCCGGTCACAACGAGTATTATGGCAGAATTAGCGCATCAACCGGGGGAAGTTATTTTTCTAAAAATCTATACTTATATTTAAAAGAATTTAAGATTTTTCAAATGCTGTTTAACCTGACCGCGCCGCCGCAAAACAGAGACCGGACTTTAATGGCGGAACAGTTCGACAATCATCAATTCATCAAAAATGACACATTCGACAACCAAGTTGCCCGGGATTTTATTAAAAACATTGATACAATCGTCAAAGCTTATTCCAAGAAAAAAATACCGGTTATTATCATTGAACCGGTAAGCAATCTAATCGATATGCCGCCCTTTGCCGGGGAAAAAGACGAACAATACGCGGATTTTATCAAACGTTATCAAGCAATTATTATTAAACAAACCGATAAGGAGAAATTGCGGGAGTTTTACGTCGAACGTCTATCCCATAAAAATTATGATACAAATGCCAATATCAGATATCTGGATGCAATTGCCCAAAGTATTTTAGACGGTAAACCCTCAATCGACCGATATCTGATTGCTAAAGATTTGGATACGGTGCCCTTTAGAGCCAGAAGCGCATTAAATACAGCTTTACGAACCTACTGCCGGAATAAATCCGGTATTTATCAGAACTTATCTTTTGTACCATTGCCGGATATATTAGTAAAACAATACGGTGAAAATGTATTAGGCAATCAAATATTTATCGATCAGCTACATTTTAATATGAACGGCCAGATCATTATCAGTAAAGTGATTTCCAGCAAGATTGCCGAGGTATTTAAGTTTGACACTGCCCAAAGAGAAAGGGTAGCCGGCTTTTATCGGAATAATGCGGAAGTAATTCAAACGATCCATTGCTTACCGGCATTTCAGATCAATGTAGCCAAAACGATTTCCCACCTGTTAGCTAACGAACCGTTTACCGGCATGTTATTGAAATATAACGGCTCGAATAACTTTACTCCGGCCACCGGTTTGGATGAAGCGCTGATTGCTTTGACGGATGGTGAAGGGTTCGATATCATTCCAATTGAATTAATTGTAAAATATTTCATGTATATAAATCAACATAAGATCGCTCAAGATTATGTTGATGCCGGTATTTGGGTTTATCCCGGAACATTTGCGCCATACCAAATTGCCGCGCGATTCAATAAAGAAATAGGGCAAGTTGATAAAGCCAGGGATTCATATATTAATGCCTATCTGTTATCGGAAAAAAATGAAGATATATATAGCGAAATGAATAATTATTTTGTTAAAAACGGTTTAAGTAATCTTATTCAAGATCTAAACCGGAAGTACGGAAATCCGGTTAAAAATTGAACCATGGGGTGATATTCATGTCGAAACTGAGATTGGTGAAGGAGTTTGGTCAATATATCTCCGAGAACAAGAAGCTTTGGTTGATACCGATCGTGATCTGTCTGATATTAATCGGGATAGTGGTTGTAATATCTCAATCACAAGCCATAGCGCCGTTTATAAAATCGTTATTTTAATTTTAAATGGAAATAAAAGGCAAATTGATGAAAAATGTTTTCATACTTGGGATATCCGCGTTTTATCACGATTCCGCCGCCGCATTGTTGAAAAATGGTGAAATTATCGCCGCGGCGGAGGAAGAGAGATTTACCAGACATAAAGGCGATAACAGTTTTCCGGTCAATGCGATTTTATTTTGCCTTCATGAGGCCGGAATTGTCATTGATCAGGTTGATTATGCGGTTTTTTACGACAAGCCGGTTTTAAAATTCGACCGAATTCTGGCGTCGTATATTCACACCGCCCCGCGAGGGGCCTCCTCATTTATTCAGTCCATTCCCTTATGGCTCAAAAGTAAACTCTGGACCGAGGATCAAATTCGCAAAGAACTGGGATATCAAAAGGCGGTCTTATTTACCGAGCATCATCAGTCTCATGCGGCCGGCGCTTTTTATCCTTCCCCTTTTCATGAGGCGGCAATTATGACCGTTGATGGGGTGGGGGAGTGGGCGACCACCGTCATCGGGGCCGGAAAAGGC
>JBJKPO010000052.1:0-6696 GCA_046706235.1 Bacillota bacterium
AAATGGTTTTTGAAAATGAAACAGATTTAAAGAAAGCTTATGAGATATTAAGAGAGGGTAGTATAACATTACAGCCTTTGCAAAAGACGTTTTATAGTCCCTGTATGGTGGATTTCATGGATAAATTTGGTGTTGAATGGGGGTTTATGGTATAGAGGCATAGAGCGATGATCCGAATCGTTTGGCAGCGAAGGATATTAGGGGTGTTTACGGAGGTGTGAAAATGGAATTTATGGAGATATGTCTCTTCATAATGTTAACGAGTTGACGTATTTTTACCAAAAGGTGCTCGATATGGCGACTGAAGGCGACGATGTTCATGCCGGGTTCAATATCGAAGGAACGCGTTTATCGATCCTGGCAATGAAACAGATGGAAAATATGGCTTCACAATCGATGCAAAGTGCCGGTCACGGCGGGTTTTCAATGGGGTTTAAAGTTAAGGATGTGGATGCCGAATACGAAAGACTAAAAAGAATTAAATGTCGAATTCATAATTCCGCCGACAACACATCCTTGGGGATGGAAATCTTTTTGGTTCAGGGATCCTGATGGCAATATCGTAAGCTTTGCATGTAGGGAACTTGATTGATATTTCAGAAAACCAGAGATATAATATACTCAAGGTTAATTTAATGATGTTATTTTGTCTTACTTAAATCGAGATGTTTTTGGAATGGAGTTTTATGTTCATGCCAAAAGAATTACCAACTCAAATTCAAATAATTCTGAAAGAAACGTCTGATGAATTAAGATCAATTTATTCCGGACATCTGAAAGAGATGATTCTTTTCGGTTCTTATGCCCGTGGTGATTTTATAAATGAATCCGACATTGATTTGATGCTTCTATTGGATAATATGAAAGATGTTGTCGCCGAGAGTGATAAATACCTTTCTGTTATTAGCCGGATTTCCTTGAAATATGATACGGTAGTTTCGATTATTCCGTTTAGTTTTGATGAATTTTATCAAAAAAGGACTCCTTTAATTCTTAATGTAAAAAATGAGGGTATACGTATATGAATGAGTCGGAGGTTAAAGAGTTATTACTGTTAATTAACAACCCCATCCCAAACCGCGGCGCTGTCCGCATCATAGTAACAGGTTTCCAAAGGTTTTTTCGAATCACGCTGTACCCGCAAGGCTTCGATTTTCCCGATAATTCTTTTATTTTGCGGAGTACCGGCGTCTTTGTGTATTGAAATAAACAGTTGCTTGACTTTTCCGGTTTCGATGGCCTTGAGTAAGTGTTCGTCGTTATCGGCCAATGATAAGCCATGAATAAACAAGGCGCCTTTAAGTTTCGACAGGTTTTGGTAACAATGCTTCAGATACCGGTTGCGTAAAATACGGGATAATTTATCCTCGCTCGCGCCCCCGGTAACGATCAGCGGATATTTATTATCCTGGAGTTCCAGATTAATTTGGATAAACAGCGGTTCTCCGGTCGACTTGTAAGCCAGTTTGATGATATTATTGCCGTTTTGATAGAGATGCAACGCACCGTGCAGGTAAAACAGGTTTTGAGTGGAACAATTATTCCAGGTCAAATGTTCCCCGGAATTACGAAAACCATCGTCGCTTGTAAACGTGCGGCTCCTGAAACAGGTCCAGTACAATAGTAAATCGTAATTGGTGGTGAATATTTTTTTAAAATTAGCTAAAAACGCGCAGCAAGAAAGATACCGTTCCGGCGGAATATCGTGGGGCGACATCGGGTGGTTTAGGGCAATGGTTTCGACCAGCTTTTTTCGTAAATTTTTAGAGTCCTTAATCAATTTTTCCGCTAAATCGCGGTAGCTTTTCGAATAGATATTGATCAGCTTGGCGCTGTTTTCCATTTTTTGAATCACTTCTTCAAAATCGTTGGTTCCCAAAGCTTTGAATATCCGTTTCACCTTATTATCCAAGCCATTGGCGTTGGCCACTTCATGAATCCCCTGATAGGAAAATAATTCCGGGGCGCAGGCGATGCTAAAGCCATTCCCGATCAGGACGTGGCATTCATTTAAATTTTTAACCTTTTTTAAAGCGCCGGTAAATGAAATAAGTTCGATCATGAGGCCTTCTTAAATTTTCTGTTTAGATTTTACTTTCAGCCCATATTTATGAGCAATTTCCTTACCTATTATTTTGATTCTTTCTGCTCTTTTTAAACCTTCCCTTATCATCATTTTATGTTTGAACTTTTTATATTCGAAACATTGTGGCTTTGATGATAGTTTACCTATATTTTAAAATAAGTAGCTGCCGACGATCTTTCATTTAAACAGTCAAGGAAGGAGCGGCATACTTTTATACTTTCAATTATTTATTATTACCCATCATTGTCAAACATTTTTCGTAAAAGTACTGTAATTAATCCTGTTAATCCTGTAAATCCCGTCTAATAAAGAGTAAAACCTCACACCTCCAACAACTCAAACCCGGTTTTCGGATCGATTTTTCTTTGGGCCGAGTTGTTCAACAGTTCCATAATAATGACCTCGCCGATATGCCAGATATTTACTCCTTCCCGGGTACAGCCGATAATGGTTTCCCGGTTGCGGCCAAAGGCGGAGTGAAGATGCAGTTTGGGAACCCCTTCCTGGTTAATGAAGATCGTACCCGCGCCGACTGCTTCGCTTACTCCCGAAAGGCCGATAACCGTCGGGATTATTTGAGGTCCGTTATTTTCCCGGGGGCCCACCACCACTTTGCTGTCTTTTTCGGCGCCGCCGAGAAACAGCACGGTAGCTGAGCTGATTTGATGTTTCGCGGCAAAGTTTTCGATCACATCCGGGATCCGATCCCCGTGTTCCAGACGGATGATGAAAATTCTACCCAGATTCGCCTCGGTATATTTCATTGTCTAAAATCACTCCTTTTATAAAAACCAGTCGAAAGTCGAATGTCAATAAGTTAAAACCGATTTTATTGGTTAATGCTTCGATCCCAATCCGGGGGTTGAAACCGATATTAAACCGGTTGATGATTTTTATTGTCGGCTTCTTTTAAATTCCCGACTCTGAACTCGCGACTGATCTTAACTCTCAACTCCCAACTATTTTCTAACTATCAACTGTCAACTAAAATTGCGTTGACGAAACGTAATTAATCACCCCGGTATTTCAACGTCCGGTACGTTCCCTTATAGGGCGTAATTGTGACCTGGAAGCGTTTCGTTCCGGTTTTATCCCTGACATGAAAGATATTCCCCCGGATTTCCACTTTGGAACAGCCGTATTCGGGCAAGATATCCTTAAAATAGTCATCGAAATTGGTGGTATAGGTCAAATAGATCCCGTTGTGATAATAAATGGTACCTTCGGGCAAGGGCGTTGTATATTCCCGGCCAAATCGATCATGTAACATTAGTGTTTTCCGGGGGAAAAGGCGGCAGCGGATCATGGATTCGATAAACGATTGATCCCTGGTTTCATTATACCGGATAATATTGATGATCTCGTTTTTAAAATAAAATCCGATGAAAAACATCCCGATAATAATACCCCAGCGGATCAATTTCACAACGGCACCCCATTTTGGATATATTTAACTCCCGGGATCATTGTATCATGAAATACATTCCGGTTCAAACAATGTGCTTTTAAATCATTATAAGCGCGGCTTTTCAAATCAATATGCCTATAAACCAATGTACCCCTCATTAATATAAAAAAAAAGCCGATAACGTAAATGGGTTGTATGTCTTCTCAGGTCACCCACGCGGACAGTGTGAAGGGGAGTCCGAATAAATGTCGAATAAATATTAAAAAAAAATGAAATTTTTTGGGGGATTGGTTTTTAAGAATGCCGGTAACCAAAAAACAACTACTTTTAGATCCAATTGATATACCCGTAGGGTTCGGCGAGACGGAGGACGGTGTTGGCTTCCGGCTTGATACCATTTTTGACGGGGAACTACCGTGTGTTTTGGTATATGCGGAGCGGCCTCACGCCGAATATATGCGTCCGTTGCTTTCCCAAATCGAGATTGCGCTCCGCCAGAAGGGATTCAGACCGGAACGAACCGGAGGCAAGCATTCCGGCAAAAACAAACTGAAAATTGAAAAGCAGATCGAGGATTGCGCTTTGGGAGTCGTATTGTTGGATGGTTTTACTCCCAATGTTCTCTATGAATTCGGTTTATTAATGGGCCGGAAGAAACCGACCATTATTTTACAGACTAAAAACGCATCCATCGATGTCAAGACATTATACATGTCGCCGTCGGAATCGGGACTGCCGGAAGAGGTTTTTCAGCAACATTTTACCGAACCGTTGATTGACATTGGATTTTTATTAAGCGAAAGCGTAGTTAAATATTCGGCGATTACCGATCCCGGCCTTGATCGCGCTTGTCCCGATCATCCGGCGGTTATTTTGGAAAAGGAACTTAACAAACATATTGATCGGATTACCGTCGCCCTGAAAAATAATATCGTTAAAAAGATACCAGCGCATGGACTGGCGGAGTTTCTGCCCGCTTTAGACAATATTATCAAATATTATTATACTCCGGAACGCGATAAATCCTCTAATTTCACCACTTCTTTTGCTTTAGCCGATCTGGACAAGGCTCATTTTCTGATAAAATCATTGGCCGGCAAATATAATCTGGCGGTTCCACCGGAAATTGCCGGAATGATAGCCGAAACCTATGTTTATAAAGCCAAGGAGTTGCAGTGGGGCGACAATTCCAAGAAAATTGAGTGTTATTATAAAGCGATCGCTATTTACCAGGAAATGTTAAGCGCCGTCACTACCCAAAACGACCTCGGATGGGGAGCGGAGATTCATAAGAAAATCGGTTATTTAACCACCGAACTCGCCAAGTATCAGGATCGATACCTTAATTGTCAACAGGCCGTCCAGGCGCATAACGAGGCATTGAAATATTATACCAGGGAAAATTACCCGGTGGATTATGCCATGACTCAGGCCAACCTGGGGGTATCCTACGGTATCCTGGCGCAGTTAAAGGATAAACCGGTAAACTGTAAAAAGGCGATCAAAGCATTGGGAGAGTCTTTAAAAATATATACCTTGGCCGGCTTTCCGATGAATTATATTATTTGCCGTAATAATCTCGGCGCTTGTTATTGCATCCTGGCCGAGAACGAGGAGGAACGAGAAAATTACGGCTTAGCTGTTGAAAATTATCAAAAAGCATTAAAAGGATGCTCCGCGGATAGTTTCCCCGAACTTTATGCGGCTTCCAATTATAACCTGGGAAAAATATTTTTAAATCTTAGCGAGAATAGTGTTAACGAGGAGCGGCCTGGTATTTTAAAACAAGCAATTCAATCGTTTGAAGCAGCTCTTAAGGTGCGTTCGATGGAGAATTTTCCCTTTGATTATGCCGATATCCGGCAACAGTTAGGTAATGTTTATTTGGAGAAGGCCCGGCTCCTTACAGATCTTGAAGATTATCGCAAAGCGATTTTCGCCTACCTTGACGCCTTAAGGGTGAAAAATATTTCCAATTTCCCATTTGATTACGCCCTGGTTCAACATAACCTCGGCGACGCCGTTTTGGAAGCGGCGAAGCTGGAAAATAAACCTTCTCAAGAAAAACAGGCCGATTATCAAGCAATTATTAACGCCTACCAGGAAGCTCTCCGAGTATTCGCCTTAAAAACACATCCATTACGCTATGCCGTCATTCAGCAGAATATTGCCGAAGCATATCTTCAATTAGCGCAACTCCTTGGCCCTGTTGAACGGCTGGAACCGGGCCGCCGTAATGAACTGATTGCCGGTATTCAAAATTCGATCCAGTCGGGATTGGAAGCCTTAAAGGTCTACAGCGGCGAAACACCTCAAAATTATCTTCAAACCCGGCGGAACCTTGGAAACGCTTATTTTATCCTGGCCGCGCTTGAAAATAAGGCTGAAGATTATCATCTGGCTATTTCGGCTTACCAGGAAATTCTCCGGGCTACCCCTCAGGAAAATATCACCGGAATCTGGGCGACGCTTCAAAACGATCTGGCTAAGGCCTATTTAAAACTGGCGGAATTCGAAGAACCAGCAGCCAATTATTTACAGGCAATTGATTGTTTGGAAAACGCCTTGAGGGTTTATTCCGTAACCAATTATCCGGTGGAATACGCATCGGTTCAATCGGATCTTGGATGTGCCTATCAAAAATTGGCCGCTCTCCATGATAATGAAGATGAACGCGTCCGGCAAATCAAACAAGCCATTCAGGCTTACCGGGAAGCGCTTTCCATATACGAATCGAATGCTTTTCCGGCCGAATACGCGATGATCATGAATCAACTGGGCGATCTGTATTTCTTATTAGCCGGAGTCCTTAATCAAAGCGAGAATTACCATCAGGCAATCACAGCCTATTTGGAATCGATTACGGTTCACGATGAACTGACGATGGTTGCGGAGTCCGCCGCTACCAGGCAAAACCTGGGTAATACCTGGTTGAAGCTGGCGGAAATCGAAGAAACAACCGTCAATGCGCACAAAGCGATTGAAGTATACGAAAAAGCGTTGGAATTTCTTACGTTCTCCAATTATCCCATTGTCTATGCCGCAATTCAAACTAAGCTGGGTGAAGCCTATCGTAAACTCGATGAATTTGAAGGCAAGGTCGAAAATGGCATTAAATCAGTAAAAGCATATCAGGAAGCGCTGAAAGTTATTACCGTAAATATCGCTCCGGCAAAATATGCTTTCCTGCAAAGGGATTTGG
>JBJKPO010000053.1:0-9287 GCA_046706235.1 Bacillota bacterium
CACAATGGTGGAAAGTCGATCTGGGAGCCTTCAAAGAATTGAGAAGGGCTGATATCAACTGGTACAGCAGCAGCAACCGGGCGTATAAATATAAAATCGAAGTTTCCAGTGATAATATCAATTTCACGACGGTGGCCGATAAAACCGGCAATACTACTTATGGTAATACCTCCGATAGTTTTACGGCCGCCGGAAGGTATGTAAAGATAACCATTACGGGCGCCAGCGCGGGTTGGGCTTCATTTTACGAATGCAGTGTTTATGGCTATTAAAACTTAATTAACGTATTTATCAATATCCACAATTGATCTAAAGGGGCTATTCCAAAGAAAACGGGATAGCCCTTTAAATTATTGAGAATTGTATTTCAGATATGAACATGGTTGATTGGGATTGGGTTTCCTTTTTTTAAAAACTGGCGGACACTAGCTTTAAGGAAACCATCATGTAAGTCAAGAAAGGTTCTATAAAAATTAGAACTTGTTTGAAAATAACTTTTAGAATATGATAACTGTATTAAATCTTTATTGAGCACCCGGTTTAATGGAAAATTCTGATATTCTTAACTTGAGGTTGTTTGATGGATACGATTAAAGTTTTACTGGTGGACGAGGATCAGGATTGGCTTAAATTGATGATAAACTATCTAAATTGGGAAAATGACATCCGGGTGGTTGGAAGCGCCACTAATGAGCAAAAAGCATATCAATTGGCAACCAATATCGATTTTCAGGTGGTGATTATTGACTTGATCCGAAAAGGCAATAAATACGGCGGCTTTGATTTAATATAGCGATTCCTGGACTTAAAGAAAACAAAAGTGATTTTACTCACTTCGAGTATCAAAAAAGATTTGATTGACAGGGCGGATTTCATAAACAATACCTATGGACCGGTTGTTAATATAATTAGTAAGTCGGATTATGATAAAATACCCGACACAATCCGGTCCACCGCGAAGTAAAACATACGCAAATAAGATATGTTTACCGGTCCTATTATTTAACAGATCGGGAGGTGATCGTATAATACACTACATTATTAGAATTAAATGTTAGCATTGAGAGCAAAAATAGAACTGAGGGGAGAGTAAATGTTAAAAAGAAAGCGTTTATTGGCCGTTATAATATTCGTGTTATTACTGGGAGTTTTGTTTACACAATCAAATCTTAAAGCGGATCCGGGAGACTGGACATTGGTCTGGAGCGATGAGTTTAACGCCCCGGACGGTTCTCCGGTTGACCTTACCAAATGGTCATTGCTTAATAGCTCCGATGGTTGGGGCGGCAGTTCCCAAATATATCGTTTCACCGATCGGATTCAAAACTCATATCAGGAAAATGGCAACTTGGTCATTAAAACCATCAGGGAAAACTATGCCGGATACAGTTATACCTCAGCCAAACTTTATTCGCAAAATAAAGGCGATTGGACTTACGGCCGGTTTGTAGTCCGGGCTAAGCTCCCCCATGGTCCATGTTTATGGCCGTCGATCTGGATGCTGCCCACCACCTCCTCATATGGCGGCTGGCCGGTTTGCGGCGAAATCGACATCATGGAAAACCGTGGCGACATCATGGAGCGGATTGATGGCACGGTTTTTTATGGCAATCCTTTAAAATATAATATCAATACCTACTATCTACCGGCTGGACAATCCTTCGGTGATGATTTTCATGAATTCGCCCTGGAGTGGGAACCCAATGTTTTTCGCTGGTATGTGGACAATAATCTTTATCAAACTCAAACCGATTGGTACTGCTCTAGCGGGGCTTATCCGGCGCCCTTTGATGTTCCGTTCTATTTACAGATTCAGGTCGCGGTCGGCAATTCGGCAACGCCCTATACCGGCTTTCAAACCCCGGATCCATCGGCATTCCCCCAATATATGTGCGTCGACTATGCCCGGGTTTACCAACGGAATGGCCCGGCGCCAACCCCGGTGCCCAGGGTAATTCCCGGAAAAATCGAGGCCGAGGATTACGATTCGATTCTTTATCATAATCCCCCGGCCATTGTCGACTGCTCAGAGGGCGGTAGTTGCATCGGACCGTTTCAAACCGATGAATGGGTTGATTATCTGGTTAACGTCCAAACTGACGGAACTTATCACGCGGATTTCCGGGTCGCCAGCGCCACCACGACCGGGAAAATCGATTTTCGAGACGGCAATACCAGTTTGGCCGAATTGACTGTTCCGAATACCGGTGGTTCCCAGGCATGGACCACAATATCGACAAATCTTAACTTGAATGCCGGTATGCATACTCTTCGCGTTTATGCAAGCGGAGCCGGGTGGCGCTTCAATTGGTTCAATTTCACCTTAAACCCGATCAAGATCGAAGCCGAGAATTATGTGGCAATGTCCGGGATCCAGACCCAAAGCTGCTCGGAAGGCGGGTTGAATGTCGGCTGGATCGATGCCAATGACTGGATGGATTATACGCTTGATATTCCGGGTAACGGCTCGTACCGGATTGATTACCGGGTAGCGAGTCCTAACGGCACCGGGAAAGTCGATTTTCGTACTGAAGGCTCAACTCTAGTATGCACAGTAATACCCAACACCGGCGGCTGGCAGTCATGGGGGACCGTTTCGGCCAACACCGTTCTGAACCAGGGTATCCAGACTATCCGGCTGTTTGCTAAAACCGGCGGCTGGAACATTAACTGGTTCGTTCTAAACCCGATGCTTCCGACGCCAACACCTTCTCCGACACCTCTTCCCACGCCTCATGCCATACCCGGCAAAATCGAAGCCGAAAACTATTATAATATGTCCGGCGTTCAGACCGAGAGTTGCTCGGAAGGCGGTTTAAATGTTGGCTGGATCGATACCGGCGATTGGATTAATTATTTCGTATATGTTCAAACTACCGGAACCTACCGGGTCGATTACCGGGTTGCCAGTCCCAACAACACCGGCACGGTTGATTTACAGATTGGTTCGACAACGCAAGTCAGCGCCTCAATACCCAATACCGGCGGCTGGCAGTCGTGGACGACCGTTTCGGCTACGGTTAGTCTAACGGCCGGTTACCAGAACTTCCGGTTATTTGCTGCTAGCGGTGGTTGGAATATCAACTGGTTCCAGGTTGCGTTAGCGACAGTCACGGAAACGCCTTCTCCAACACCAACGCCTACTCCGACTCCTACCTCGCCAGGGTATACTTTGACTGTAAGTTTTGCTTCATATGCCAGCGCTGCTTCAGTGTCTGTCGATCCGCCGCACATCGTTGTTTTTAGTGACGGCCCTTTTACGGATACTTATCAACCCGGTACCATTGTTACCCTAAGAGCTGAAGGTTATTCCGATCCTTACGTCGGAACATATACCTTTGAAGGTTGGACCGGAGATTTAACCGGTAACCAAAGTCTAGTTTCCATCACCATGAACAGTAACAAATCAGTAGTAGCGCATTTTACTCATACCGGGTCGCCCACTCCATCACCATCCTTTACTCCGAGTCCGACTCCAGGATTAACATTATTATCCCAGGGAAAACCGACCAGCGCCAGTTCCTACCAGGCCGGGAATGAAGTCTATAAAGCAAATGACGGTAATACGGGCACACGGTGGGCGGCATTAAGCGGTGCTTTCCCGCAATGGTGGCAGGTCGATCTGGGATCCGTTAAGGAGTTGAGAAGCGCCGACATCTTCTGGTACAACAACAGCAGCCGGGCGTATCAATATAAAATCGAGGTTTCCAGTGACAATATAAACTTCGCCACGGTGGTTGACAAAACCGATAACACTACCTATGGGATTACCTTCGATAGTTTCATTGCATCCGGCAGATATGTGCGGGTCACCATTACCGGTTCCACCACGGGTTGGGCTTCATTTAACGAATGCAGTGTTTATGGTTACTAATTCTTGATCCGAGAGTTTTATGGATGCGATTTATTAATTATGTTTATCTTAAGACCGAAGAGCCGGTTTTTATCCCGGTTCTTTCCTTTTATCTTGATCATTCAATTATTCAAGTTAACATTAATCTAATCATAACTATTGAATTTATTAATCCTGTGGATAAATATGGCAAGAACGCTTAATTATCACGCTACTTTAGTTAAAGACTTCTTTCGCTTCATAACCTATAAAGCTTTCATGTCTTTGAATACTTGATTTGTTATACCTATTTATCAAGGATTTTACTAAATGTGGAAGGTATAGACTGAAATCAACCCTTGTTTTTGTTGTTTTGATCTAAAAGATAAACCTGAATTCTGGTAATAGGATCATCTTTTTACATAATTTATTCGCTAATGGATTATTTGAAGCCGGCCATCGTTATCCAACACAAATTCATATTTTATGATATCATATTTCCATTATGGCAAACTTTAAACTTATTCGTTCATATTTACGGGATTAGTGTTCTTTTTTGGTCAATGCTTTTCGAGTCAAACTAATGTCCCGCTCCGCTCTTGAACTCGAGAACCAAGCCCTCCGCAGCCAACTAGCACTCTTTCAACATCAAGTACTCAATCACACGATATCTAAACCACGCCCCACCCCTGCCTTCCGCCAATTATGGACCTTTATCTCCAAGCATTGTCCCGCTTGGAAATCATTTTTAATGATCGTCAAACCGGAAACCGTTATCGGCTGGCATCGTAAAGCATTCCGGTTTTACTGGACCCGAAAATCAAAACCACATGGCAGACCATCGATATCCCGGACGACAATCGCTCTGATCAAACGGATTTATAAGGAGAATCCTCTTTGGTCGCCGGAACGGATTCATGATCAACTTATCAATCTCGGAATAACTGATGTCCCGGCTCCGAATACAATCGCCAAGTATTTACCGGTAACCCGAAGACCTCCCAGTGAAAAATTTCAACAGTCCTGGAAAGCCTTTCTTTCCAACCACCGCAAAGGCATCTGGTCGATGGACTTCTTTACAGTTCCCACGATTTACTTCAAAGTTTTATTTGTCCTAGTAATCGTCAGCCATGAACGCCGGGAAATCAAACATTTTGCGGTCACCAGTCATCCAACTTCCGCTTGGGTCGCTCAACAATTAAAAGAAGCAACTCCTTATGGGATGCAACCGGAATATTTGATTCATGATAATGATCGGATTTTCACTAGTAAGGAATTGCAAGAGTTTCTGGCTAACACGAAGATCCTATCCATCAGGACAGGATATCATTCTCCTTGGCAAAACGGAATTTGTGAAAGAATAATTGGTATTCTTCGCCATCATAGGATTACAGTTCTTAAAACTGTTATCTTATTAGACCGGAATCATCAATTTCCCATTGATTATTTTCTTTGATGAAAAGATATTTAACTTTTTTTATGATTTCATCTCCTTCATATCCGTCCTTCCTCGTTAGATCGACTTGATACTTATCACTACGTAAGATTCTAAAATATGTAATTTCTAAAAACTCAATTGCAAATAGTTGCGACTCATCTTTGCTTTTCTCATATTCATCAGCATTCTTTACATCTATGTAATATTTTTTTAAATATCCTTTCGAAAGATATTTTGAATATATCTCTTTATAATTCTGTTCAATATCCAATTTCATAAATTGTATTAATCGATTTTGAAATTCTTTATCGGTAACTAAACTAATTCCTTTAATCTGTTTGACTTGTTCGTTCTGATTATTTTTGTTATCTTGTTGAGCATCAATGGTCCCTTGAGATTTTTGGGAACTGTTTTGCGAAACTTTATTAGTTGTAACATTTTCGGATTTTGCATTATTTATTAAATACAATCCTGCAACAATAATAAAAACAATACCAAGAATAATAATCATTTTTTTCATTTAAAGACCCCCTTCCCAATTCCAACTACTTACATTTCCATTTGATTTTCTATCTCTTACATCAATGTGAACTGCGTTTAATTTAACATAAACTCCTACATCACCAATTGTATCTATTTGTTTAGCAGTTTGTCCAACAATGTTTTTAGAGATCATTCCATTTTCATCATAATATATTACGTCCGCGGCTTTATTATTTTTATAAATACCATGCTGACAATCCTTATAATCAACTTGTTCATCTGCGGGTTTATGTTCATATAGTTTAACATGTTCTGATTGAGTTCTATCACCTTCAGTTATTACTATTCTTTTAGCACCTAATTTTTCACCTAACTCAATAACTGCAAGTACAACATCTGGATTTCTATTTACGTGAATATATGTATTCCCTTCCCAAGTAACTGTAAAATGGTTATATACAGTAATATCATATCCTGCCGCGAGAAGCAAAGCATCTAAAGCACTATTGAACTCTTTTTGAGCATCTTTAAATTGATCGGATTTTTCCCCAGTCTTCCTGGCATCCTCTAATTTCTCCGCAGCTTCTTTATACTTTTCCTCTGCAGCGCCTAAGTCTTGTTCAGATGTTGGTGATTGTTGAGAAGATGCTTCGTTTTTATCTGAAAATAGGTTATTAAAGAAGTCTTTAATCTGATTCCAAAAACCACCAGAATATCCTCCATTTTCACCTTCTGAATCATTTGTAACAAATAAACTATAATCTCCAGAGCTATAATTATCACTGTTGTATATATTCGGATTATACTCGGTTCCTGTTGGATCAGTATTATTTATAGGGTTATTCGCGCAATAAGTGTAAAGATTCGGATTATTCGGATCACCCACCGGATCTTCCGATATAAACCTTCCCGTCTCCGCATCATACCACCGGGCGTTAAAGTAATACAACCCAATATCAGCATCATAACCCTTACCGGTAAACCCTAAATCATCTTCCTCAAAATTAGTATCAAGCTTGTTCTTCATATACTGCTGCCCAAACGGCAAATAGTCCGCATTCCAAACCACTGAACCATCAACATTAGTAACCGCCTTGACACTCCCCAAATGATCGGTATGATACCAATACTTACTCGCACCCGTATCCCCAATCACCCCGTCAACCCTGGCAATCAGCTTCGTCCCGGCATATACGTAACTCCTGATCCTGCCGTCAGATATTCTTTTTTCAAAGATCGGCTCGGTGCCTTCGAATACGTAATGAATTTTATCGGTCTGGCTCCCGTTGGTGTAAATCTTCTTAACAACCCTAAACCCTTCGGGATCATATCCATACTCCGCTACTATCGTACCATTTTTCTCAACACTTATCAATCGGTTTAATAAATCGTAATAATACTGCCAGTATTCGACCTCTTCGCCTGCAGTCTGGGTAAAACTCACCACATCCCCATTAATGGTAAACATATTCCCTTTTCTTATCAAATTCCCCGCATTATCATATGTATAAGCATACTTCCCATCCGTTTTAAGCCTATCGGTATTACGATAATACAAACTCTCATACCGTTCCGTATTAATCAATGTAATCCTGGTCAATTTCCGGTTCCCGGCCTCATCATACTGATACTCCTCAGTCCGGGAGGAAGCCTCTTGATAAACCCGGAGCATCTTTGAAAGCTCATTTAAGAAGGTAGCCTTGTTATTGGGTGAGAATAAAGTATCCCGGTTATCGAACCACACATGGACCTTTAAGTAACGAAGCGCTTTGGCCTCCTTTAAAGTAATCGCAACGGTACCATCGGCATCCCGCCGGTACTCCCAATCGTTCCGGCCAATTAAGGTATAGGTTGCATTATCATTCGAAACATACAGATCAAACGTCCCCTGGCTTATCCGGTGGTTCGCCTGGCCCGCGCCGGGAACAAGTTGGATAATCTTAATCCCCGGCGTTACTACTCCAAAGTCCAACCCGATACTGGAAGCGTCATAGTCGAGGCTGATTATGGCGCGCGGGTCGCCGCCGAAGTATAGATAGGAAGTACCTAAGTAATCTGCCGGCGATAATCCGGGAGTCCCGGTAGCCGGTTTGCTCTCCAGAAACTTACCGGGGGTTACCGCCCGGGTCAGTTGATTATTGGCGTCATAGATATAACTCCTGGCATTGTTATTCACCCGATCCCGAATCGCGGTGATATTGTTCGCCTGATCATAAGTGAAATTCAGATTGATAATATTGCCGAGCCGGTGGTTATCAAATCCTGTAATCTCCGGCCGGCGTCGTATTGATAAGTAGTATTGATTCCATTGGCATAATTGATCTCTTTTAATCCGCCGTCGGCGTTGTAAGCAATTCCCTGTGGTTTGGTAAATCCCACCACCTCGTTCAACTGCTCCATGCCGTTATAGTTATAGGTAAGCCAGCCGGCTGCCTCCGGATATTGAATCCCGGTCAGCAACGCTTTATCATACCGGTACGCGGTCCGGTAGGAAGCCCCGTCGAAGTTACGCTCCACCGAGTTCAGCCGGTTCAAGGGATCGGGCTGATATATATGGTTTTGGTCAAAGTTGTAATAGATTGTATTACCGTTATCCGTCACCGTTTTCCGGTTCCCGGCCTCATCATAGTCATATTCCGCCCGGTAAGTCGAGCCGGCCCCGGTGGCGGTAACCTGAGTCAGTAGGTTCAGTTCGTTATATTGATACACCCAGCCGGTTCCCCGGGGATCGGTCATCCGGGTCCGGTTGCCGTTATTATCGTAACCGTAAGTAGTCGTTTTTCCCTGGGAATCAACCTCGATCAAACGGTTCAACGCATCATAATCGAAGGTTGTTGTTAACGTTTCCAGCGTGGTCCGTTGGACCGGTTGCAACTGTTTGGCAAGATTACCATTGGGATAGTAATAATAGTTGCCGGCCGACCCCAGCGGATCAGTAGTGGCCGTCAGCTTGCCCAACCCGTTATAGGAATACTTCACCCGGCTCCCCCGGCCATCCTCGGTCCAGATCCGGTTGCCCACCTGGTCGTAACCGTACTTCTCACTAATCCCCGAGGGGTGATCCACCTGCCGCAACCGGCCCAGGCTGTCATAATGGTATTCGGCGACAGTGTCAAATACATCTTCCGCTTCCGAAACGTTTTCAACGGTCTTGACATTTCCTTTAGGGAAATAAATATATTTCGTCTTGTCTTTTCCTCCGACCGTAACCTTTTCCACCAGGTTCCGTGGAGTATAAGTATAACTCGTAACCAGGCCGTTTACGTCTCTTTCACTGAGTTTGTTCCCCGCTTCATCATAGATAATCTCGGTATAAGGATTATCATAATTCCCCACCGCCAAATCCTCGTCGCCCGGCGGAGTATCGTCCGGCAGGACCGTCCGTTTCAACCGGTTCAAATCATCGTAAATATACCAGGTGGTAAATTTACGGTCGCTCCCGTTGTTGCGCGGATCGATCACCGCGGTCTTGTTGCCCAGAGCGTCATACTGGTAACAGGTCGCTAGAGTTTTAGGATTGATCTCCCTGGTCAG
>JBJKPO010000054.1:0-8527 GCA_046706235.1 Bacillota bacterium
ATAATTTAGAAGTTAGCGGAGCCTTAACGAGTATTTTTAAATTGGTCGGACGGGCGAACAAATATATCGATGAGGCAGCGCCCTGGTCATTGGCAAAGCAGCCCGAACAACGGGAACGTTTAAATACCGTTTTATATACGATGGCTGAAACGTTGCGGTTGGTTGCGGTATTGTTAGTTCCATTTTTAGTGGAAACTCCCGCCAAAATATGGCAACAGCTCGGCGCGGAATGTTCTCCAACTGAAATTCCCTACCAGGATGGAATTAAGTGGGGTTGGTTAAAACCAGGGACCCAAATTCATAAAGGAAACCCAATTTTTCCACGGATAGAGACGGTGGCAGAAACTGCTGATTCCAAACCCGGTAATCCCCCGAAAGTTATTTCTAGCCCAGAACCAACCAAACTAAAGGATGCTATTAAACCGGCGCAAATTACAATTGATGAATTCGCTAAAATTGATTTACGGGTTGCTAAAGTACTGACCGCGGAAAAAGTTGAAGAATCCGATAAACTATTGAAGTTGAAAATTAAGGTTCTCGGGGAAGAAAGGCAGATCGTGGCCGGAATTGCCCAACATTACCAGCCGGAACAATTAATCGGGAGGGAAATTATAGTGGTAGCCAATTTAAAACCCGCCAAATTACGGGGACTGCTTTCCGAGGGAATGCTGCTTGCGGCATCCAACGATCAAGGAAAGCTTGCCGTACTAATGCCGGATCAGGAGATCGGCGCGGGCGCGAGGGTTAAATAAATGTGGATCGATAGTCATGCTCATTTGAATGACATAACTTTTAAAAATGATTATCAAAAGGCAATTGAAGCCGCAACTACCAATAATGTCGGAACCATTGTGGTAGTTGGTTATGATCTGGCATCTTCGGAACTGGCGGTTAATTTAGCCCGGAGACATGAATTGTTATGGGCAGCAGTGGGAATTCATCCCGGCGACGCCATGCATTGGAACCGGGCAACCGCTGACCGGATTATGGTTTTGTTACAAGAGCCAAAAGTGGTTGCGGTGGGAGAGATTGGTTTAGATTATTATCGCGATCGTTCTCCTAAAGATGCCCAACTAAAAGCCTTTAAGGAACAATTGGCATTAGCCGGACAATATAATAAACCGGTTATAATTCATAACCGGGAAGCTCATCAGGACACTTTAAAAATTTTACGGGATTTTACTTCCGAATCTAATCACGAAGGTTTGGAGATACCCGGAGTAATGCATTGTTTTAGCGGCAGTTATGAGTTTGCCGTCCAGTGTATAAAATTGGGATTGCTAATTTCGTTTGCCGGACCCATTACCTTTCCGAACGCCGTTAAATTACGGGAAGTCGCAGTGAGACTGCCGTTATCCAAGTTATTGGTTGAAACGGATGCTCCCTATCTTTCGCCGCATCCTTTCCGGGGGAAACGGAACGAACCGGCGCGGGTCACGCTGGTTGGGGCCAAATTAGCGGAAATCAAAGGTCTGAGTGTTTCCAAAATTATGGAATCAACTACCGCTAATTGTAAGAATCTTTTTAATATCCCTTAAAAAAACAGGAGTTATAATGAAATCACGGTATGAAAAAAACAAAATCAAAGATATGGTCATTGCTTACCCATTACATGACGCAATATATTTAAACATCACCAACCGGTGTCAAAACGCTTGCGTTTTTTGCATTCGAAATTCGGTTTACGGGGTCGGTTATAATTTATGGCTGGAATGGGAACCCACGGTTGATGAGATTTTAACGGCAATCGGCAATATTAATATAAACGGCTATAAAGAACTGGTATTTTGTGGTTATGGAGAACCTTTAACGCGGCCTCAAGAATTAATAGCCGTTTCAAAAGCAATAAAAGAAAACATCCAAGCCGGTCAACCAAAAATGAAAATTCGGATCAACACTAACGGTCTGACGGATCTCTTTTTAGGATATGATATTTTACCTCAGTTAGCGGGTTTGATCGACTCAATTTCAATTAGTTTAAACGCTCATAATTCCAAGGAATACTTGCGCTTAACACAATCATCATATGGAGAGCAAGCTTTTCCGGCTGTTTTGGAATTTGCGAGGCGTAGTATCTATTATATCCCTAAAGTAGTTTTATCAGTAGTCCGGTATCCAGGGGTAGATATTACAGCGGCCTCGGAAATTGCCTTAAGGATGGGAGTTGAATTTCGAGTACGGGAGTATCAGTCATAAATTTTTATGTAGATTATTGGAAATAGAAAACAAAAAATTATCAGCAGGATTTCTAATCTCGAATCACGAAATTTTTTTTAGTTCATTTTTTGGCAAGTTCTACTATAATTTCTATAAAGAGAACGATCTGGGAGGAAAAATGAAACTCACCACATTAATCCATGCAATGACTCGGCGGCTGCGGCTTTGTATCTGGGGAAAGCGGCAGCAAATTTATATAGGTATTGGAGTATTACTTGGAGTTTCTTTATTAATCAGTTATATTCTTTATAATTTGGCGCTGAATAAAGTAATATTGGAGGTAGACGGCGAAAGTTTTATTTGGAAAACCTTAAACTCGAGTGTTAAGGGGGTTTTACATGAAAAGGGTATTACCTTAAATGACGGTGATGTTGTAAAACCGGCTTTACAAACAGCAGTAACCGATAATTTAAACATCGAAGTTATCCGGGCTTTCCCGGTTATTATTAAAATTGCCGACGATACAATCAATTATAACACCATTACCCAAACAGTAAGGGATTTATTAGCACAGGCCGGTTTGAAATACAGTCCAGACGATAAAATATCACCGGGGTTGGATACCATTGTTAAACCCTACCAACAAATTAGAATCATCAGAGTTACCTCAACGATTATTACCCGGCATGAAACGATTAAACCCGCGGTGGAATATCGTAAGGATCCTGATTTGGAACGGGGCAAACAGAAAAAAATGCGGACGGGGAAGCCGGGGCTCGCTGAACGTCAGATTAAAGTAATTTATGAAGACGGTCGTGAAATCCGTCATTATAAAATAGGTGAAAAAATCGTGAAATATCCCGTCAGTTCAATCATTCTGGCGGGAACAAAACCGGTGATAAGAACTTTGCTTACTTCAAGAGGCTCTTATCGTTATGTGGAAATGAAAATCATGAAAGCGACCGCTTATTATCCGGGGCCGGAAAGTTGCGGCAAATACGCGGCATATGGTGAAACTTACACCGGGAAAAAAGCCGGGTTTGGAGTCGTGGCCGTCGATCCAAAAGTAATACCGCTTGGTACTAAACTATATATTGCAGGGTATGGAAAAGCGGAGGCCGCCGATATCGGCAGCGCAATTAAAGGGAACCGGATCGACCTTTGTTATGAAACTTTCCGGGAAGCGGCAATGTTTGGAGTTAAAAAAATCCGGGTTTATCTCTTATTTGAATAAAAAAAGCCGGGAATTTTCCCGGCTTTTTTTAAACTGAATTTTTACTCTTTAAACCGCTTTAACGCGATACAGGCATTAGTCGACCCAAACCCGAATGAATTCGACATTCCGATATTGATAGCGGCTGAACGGGCTTTATTCGCGACATAATCCAAATCACATTCCGGATCCGGGTTTTCCAGATTAATAGTCGGAGGGATTATCTGATGATATAACGCCAGCGCTGTAAAAGCGGCTTCAACCGCCCCGGCGGCACCCAGCATATGTCCGGTCATCGATTTGGTCGAACTGATTAATATTCTTGAGGCATGTTCCTTGAAGGTCAATTTAACCGCTTTGGTTTCCATCGCGTCGTTCACCTGGGTTGAAGTGCCGTGGGCATTAATATAATCCACCTGATCCGGATTGATGCCGGCTGAGGCCACTGTTAATTCCATGCAACGGGCGGCACCGGAACCATCAGGGATTGGCGAAGTGATATGGTAGGCGTCGCTGTTCATGCCAAAGCCGATCACCTCGGCATAAATCTTTGCATTACGACTTAGCGCGTGCTCCAATTCCTCTAATATTAAAATTCCAGCGCCCTCTCCCATTACGAATCCATCTCGTTTCATATCAAAAGGCCTACTGGCTTTTTCAGGCTCATCATTCCGGTTTGACAAGGCTTTCATATTGCTAAATCCAGCTATCGCCACCGGGGAAATAGTGGCCTCCGATCCACCGGAAATAACAGCGTCGGCGTCACCGCGTTTGATAATATGATAGGCTTCTCCTAATGCGTGAGTAGCGGTTGCGCAAGCAGAAACCGGTGAAAAGTTCGGACCACTGGCTCCAGTCCGGATTGATAACTGGCCGGGTGCCAGATTAATCACGCTTGCCGGAACATAAAACGGTGAAATACGGTTCGGACCTTGGTTAAGGTATATCTGATCGTAATAAAAAATGGTCTCCAGCCCGCCCATGCCCGAACCGACGATGACTCCAACCCGGCCCGCATTAGTACCGTTAATCTTTAATTCTGAATCGGTCATGGCCTGATCGCAACTGGCAATGGCAAAGTGAATGAAGCGATCCATTTTTTTAATTTCTTTTTTATCAAGGTATTGACCGGGATCGAAGTTTTTTACCTCCCCGGCTATTTTTACATCAAGTTTTGAAGTATCGAGCTTGTTGATCAATCCAATTCCTGATTTGCCGGAAAGAACAGCCTCCCAACTCTCAGCGGTAGTTAATCCAACCGGAGTTACCAGTCCAATTCCAGTAATGACGACTCTTCTGCTCATAAAATCTCCCCGCTTTCATTATCCCGTAGCGTTCAGTGTTAAACATCTACTCGCTAATCTGTTTATTTACGGTTAACATTATTTTACGGAATACTTTAATATCTATCGGCGATAACGCTTCACAAAGTTTGCGATCCAATTCTTCAACCAGGGATTTAATGCTCTCCCGGACTTTGACACCGAGAGGTGTTAAAAAAACCAAGATACCACGGCGGTCTTCGGGATCGGGGCGGCGTTCAATCAACTTATTTTTTTCAAGACGATCCAGCAAACCAGTCATACTGGAGTTTTCCAGATCGAGTTTAGTGGCGAGCGATTTTGGGTTTTCACCGTTTCCCGGCGCAATTTCCAGCAATAATAATGCTTTTGGTACAGAAAGCCCATAGGAAATAAGGCGTTTGTTATAATACCTGGATAACTTTTGCCAGGTGTTTTTAATCAGCAAACAAATTAATGGCGGATTAATATTTTCCAAACTAGAATACCTCTTATATCAGTTTTCATTTACAAAACATAACGCTTTTTTATTCTCACTAATTCGTGTCCGTATTATTCGTATGCGAATAATATATCATGTTAAACGTTTGAATGTCAACCCCAAATTCAACACTTTATTTACCTGCTTTCCAACTATATTTAATGACCTTATTCGGACAAACATCAATACAATTCCCGCATAAAATACACTCGGTGCTCCTTTTTGAAACCTGCCGAACCATATCATTGACCGGGAGACTCATCGGGCAATTAACGGCACAAATTTTACAATCCCGGCATTTTCCCGGGTCAAATGAGAGATGCAGCGCCGGCCACTGAAAAATATTCCGACTTTCTAACCGGTTTATTTTGAATTATAAAGCAAGCCTCCCCCAGTCCGGCCACCGGACAAATCCAACCGCAAAAAACCCTGCCTAAAAACAACGAGGTAAGAAACTGTAAACAAAATACAATGAAACTACCGCTTATAATTCCCCGGGATACCCCCATGATAATCAAGTAAGGAGATAAATACCACATCGTAATGGGAAATAATAAAAAGGAAATCAAAATCATCGCTTTTCTAATTCGCTGGCGCCTCATAGCTAAAATTCTCCTTTCGATTTTAAAATTTCAATCGCCTGATCGGCCCATTTTAAGTAAGCTTGATAAATACATTTCCCAAAGAGCACGGTTAATAAATAGTAAAGGTGATCCGTACTTTCAGGCAATACATCCTTAAGGCTTTGCTCAAATCCCTCAAGGGTTTTGAGGTTAACTTGATTGCGATTCCGAAAATCAACTATATTGTTGATGCTTTCAACGCTCGGGACCTGGCTCCCGAAAAATAACTTTAGTAAGATCTCATAGCGAACGTTTTCTTTTGCGGCCGGAGTCCGCAGCCATTTTTTCAACTGGTCCCGGCCTAGATCGGTAATGGTATAAAGCTTTCGATTACGCTCTCCCGGAAGTGATTGCATTGTTACCAACCCCGCTGTTTCGAGTTCTTTAAGGGCCGGATAGATTTGTCCGAAACCGGCATCCCAGAAATATTGAATCATTGCGAGTTTCTTTTTAATGTTATAGCCGGTCAGAGATTCATGACATAATAATCCGAGGATGGCGTATATAGTTTTATTTTCCTTAGGCATTGCGACACTCCATTTATATATCTTTTTGATATATTCATTATATCATTTAGATATATTGAAATCAAGTATAACACGCCTTATGATCCGGACTACGTATCAGCAGAATGTTATAAAGAACTGCAATCAGTTAAAGGAAACTTAAAGCGGCTGCGCGCTTTCGACCAACCAGGAATGGGCACGGTCGTTAATGGTTGGGAATATTAATTCTCTTTAACAAGGTATATAAATTGGAAAGATATTTTTATGAAACAAACCCGATCATCAATTTGGCCGGGTTATTTTTTCGCTTTATATGATTTGGCCGGAATCGTTGTGAATATATTATTTAAAACCCTAGGTGAGTTTAAATATTGTAGAAGGCGTTACTCGATATTGTTAATTATATGTTAAGTATTGCATGTATACAAAGTTAATTGTTGACATCATGTTATTATGATGTTAGTATTTATTACATGAACCTAACATGAAAATAAAAGGAGTGATTTAAATGACTTTAAAAAAATGGTTAATTATTCCATTGGCATTCAGTTTATTACTCATATTGAGTTTACCTGTATTAGCGGCTCCCAAGGTTTCTCTTGCTCAAGCGGCGGATACCATTTGGGTCCTCGTTACGGCGTTTTTAGTCTTTTTTATGCAAGCCGGTTTTGCAATGGTGGAAGCAGGATTTACCCGGGCGAAGAATGCAGGTAATATTGTGATGAAAAATTTAATGGATTTTGCGGTCGGCTCGATTGCTTTTTGGGCGGTAGGGTTTGCCTTGATGTTTGGCGCGGGTGGGCTATTGGGAACAACGGGTTTTTTTAGCCAGGGCTTATTTTCGCATCTGGGTTTAAACATATCGGTTCCGGTTTTTCTATTATTTCAGACGGTTTTTGCGGCGACTGCGGCGACAATTGTTTCGGGCGCCATGGCTGAACGGACCAAATTCATAAGTTATCTAATATACAGCTTTATTATTTCCTTAATTATTTACCCGATTTTCGGTCATTGGGCCTGGGGCGGCGGCTGGCTTTCAAAAATGGGATTTATTGACTTTGCCGGTTCCACGGTAGTACACTCGGTTGGCGGATGGACCGCACTGGTAGGGGCTTTTTTCCTTGGTCCCCGTATCGGAAAGTATTCTAAGGATGGTAAACCAAATGCTATCCCCGGGCATAATCTGGTAATCGCGGCATTGGGCGTATTTATTCTCTGGTTTGGCTGGTTTGGCTTCAATCCCGGAAGTACATTATCGCCTTTTGCTCCCAATTTGGGATTGGTTGCAGTTACAACTAATTTGGCTGCCGCCGCCGGTGCTGTTTTAGCAATGGTTATTAGTTGGATTAAATATGGAAAGCCGGATGTTTCAATGACATTAAACGGCGCTTTAGCTGGTTTAGTGGCAATTACAGCTGGATGCTCCTCGGTTTCCCCGGAAGGTTCAATCATTATCGGGGCTATCGCCGGAATCGTAGTAATTTTTGCCGTTGAATTTTTTGATCGAATCGGAATTGATGATCCGGTTGGCGCAATCTCAGTTCATGGTGTTTGTGGGGCGCTCGGTACTTTGATGGTTGGTTTGTTTGCAACCAGCGGCGGTTACTTTTACGGTGGAGGCCTGAAATTATTCGGTATTCAAGCTATCGGTGTGGGTACCGCGTTTGGCTGGACAATTCTAACCGCCGGAATACTTTTCTTTGTGTTGAAACATACCCTCGGATTAAGAGTTAGCGAAAAAGAGGAAATTGAAGGACTTGACCTTCACGAGCATACCGGTTATGCTTATCCCGACTTATTTAGTCAAACCATTAAAATGTAATATTATAAAAAGATATTACAATCGGTTAATTAAAAAACAGTAAGGAGGTATTGTCATGAAAAAAGTGGAAGCTATTATTCGCCCGGCAAAAATTGATGCCGTAAAAAGCGCATTAAATCTAATTGGAATTTCCGGCATGACCATTACGGAGGTCGTTGGATGCGGACATCAGAAGGGGCATGTGGAACACTACCGGGGTTCCGAATATGTGGTAAATTTACTGCCCAAGGTAAAATTCGAATTGGTAATCAAGGATAAAGATCTTGAGGAAGTAATAAATACTATTATTGAAGCTTCCAAAACCGGAGAGATTGGCGACGGTAAAATCTTTGTATACGATATTGCGGAAGTTATACGGGTCCGCACCGGTGAACGCGGAGAAATAATAATCTAATTTAATAACTGGTTTGTTAAAGAATAAAAC
>JBJKPO010000055.1:0-5318 GCA_046706235.1 Bacillota bacterium
CCGATTACGGCTGATACCCGGCCGTCTAAAACCCAACCCCTGGCCATTTTTGCGGAAGTCGCTTCAGCATGAAAATCGACAATGAGATGCGGAGTTTTTTTTCGAATTGAATCCAAGTAATAGTCTATGGTAAGAAACGGGCAGGAGAGGGATTCCAAAAAAACTACTCCTAAAATATTGATTATGCCTACCTGAATGCCGCGATCAGTCTCGGCAATATAAAAACCCTCACCTGGAGTTCCATCGGGATAATTGGCCGGACGGATTACCCGTCGTTCTTGTTCCAATACTTTGAATATCTCACGATTATCCCAGGTATGATTGCCTAAAGTAATTACATCAACTCCGGCCATTAGTAACTCTCGACATACCTCCAAAGTGATTCCGAATCCTCCGGCTGAGTTCTCACCATTGGCGATCACTAAATCAACCATTTCCGCGCGACGAATCTCCGCTAAAAAAGTTCTTAAAATCCGGCGGCCAGGGCGGCCGATAATATCGCCTATAAAAAGTACGGTAAGCAAATAAGCCCCCAAATTAAATTCTAAGTTATGAATTCTGAATTTAAAATCAAAGATACTTTTTAGGACAATCCAATTCTGTTAATCCGGATAATTTCGTAAATCCTGATCCTATTTACGAATAGCCGCCCGGTTAAAGACCAATACTCGGCCTTCCTCCCGGAAACCAATAAGCTTTTTTTCCTGGCGCGAATCTTTCAAATCTTCCAACATATGCTCGATCATTTCTTCTTGAAGCAATTCATCCTCTTCCTGTAAAGCTTCCTCTTGATCAAGCAGTAAACCACCTTCGAAAAATTGATGAACTACTCCGATAATCAAAGCAATCTCCTCTTGATTTAAAGATCCGATATCATGCGTAATTTCTAAAAAAGTTAAACCGGTATATTCTGAGTAATTCACTTCAACTAAACCCGGTTCCCGGGCCTGCAACTCGGAAAGATTAGCTAAACTAAGAATAAGTTGGTCCTTAAATAGGTTAAATTCTTCATTATTAAGGTCTTTCACGATCACAAACGAAAATTGGAATGTTTTTTGTACCGGATCAAACCGGACTGAACCAATTTCAGGATATCTTACCAGTAAAAAAGCTATTAAACTCATGGAATTGGAGAAGGACTCCCCTTCTTTCCAGAAGATACCTTTCATAATACCTCCCCCTTCCCCACAATTTTAAAAATATTATATTCACTTTGCGTATTCGACGGCTCTAGTCTCCCTAATCACAGTAACCTTGATTTGGCCCGGATACTCCAATTCTTCCTCAATTTTTTTAACAATTTCCCGGGCGACTCGCACCGCATTAATATCATCAATCTTCTCAGGTCGCACCATGATTCGAATCTCGCGTCCCGCTTGAATTGCGTAAGCTTTATCTACACCTTCAAACGAATCCGCGATTTTTTCCAATTTTTCCAACCGTTTAATATAAGTTTCCAATGTTTCACGCCGTGCGCCGGGTCTAGCTCCCGAAACGGCATCGCCGGCTTGCACTAAAACCGCTTCGATACTTGTTGGTTCAACATCCCCATGGTGAGCGGCGATGGCATTGACCACTTGAAAACTTTCCCGGTATTTTTTGGCAAGATCAGCGCCAATCGAAACATGAGTTCCCTCTACTTCGTGGTTGATAGCCTTTCCAATATCATGCAACAAACCAGCCCTCTTTGCCAAGGCAATATCGGCCCCCAATTCTCCAGCCATCACGCCGCATAAATGGGAGACTTCAATCGAATGCTGTAAAACATTTTGGCCGTAACTGGTACGATACTTTAACCGGCCCAGTAGTTTAATTAATTCAGGATGAATTCCGTGAATTCCGGTCTCGAACGTTGCCCGTTCGCCCTCTTCCTTAACGATGGCTTCAACCTCTTTCTGAGATTTTTCGACCATCTCCTCAATCCGGGCCGGATGGATCCGGCCATCGGTAATCAATTTTTCCAACGCTAAACGGGCCACTTCCCGCCGGATGGGATCAAACCCTGATAAAATAACAGCCTCCGGCGTATCATCGATAATCAAATCAATACCGGTTAAAGTTTCCAAGGCCCTTATATTGCGGCCTTCCCTGCCGATAATTCTTCCTTTCATTTCATCGTTAGGTAAAGCAACAACTGATACGGTGGCTTCGGTTACATGATCCGCGGCGCAACGTTGAATCGCCAATGAAATAATTTCGCGGGCCTTACGATCAGATTCCTCTTTGGCTTTAGCTTCCAAATCACGAATTTTAATCGCAATCTCCTGCCCGATCTCTTCCTCGACATCTTTAAGCAATAAAGTTTTCGCCTCATCGCTGGATAACCCCGAAATTCTTTCTAACTCATGCCGGTGGCGTTGATGAGTTTCCTGGAGTTCACTTTTAAGCTTTTCCACCTCATTTTCTTTTCGGTTCAACAGTTCTTCTTTCTTTTCCAAAACCTCGTATTTACGGTCAATGGATTCTTCTTTTTGAAGCAATCTTTTTTCCAAACGTTGAATATCCGAACGGCGTTCCCGGTTTTCCCGTTCCAGCTCGTTTTTTACCTTTAACGCTTCTTCCTTGGCTTCAAGCAATGCCTCTCTTTTGATGGATTCAATCTCTTTTCTAGCTGAGTCAAGCATTCTTCGTGAGGTTTCCTTCGCCGATTGCATCCTGATTTTCCCATAAAGATAGTTGCCAAAATAACCAAGGACGGCTCCGATAATGAATATAATGATAATAATTAATATACTTATTACAATCACCTCCTGATCCATTTTAATTAATAAAATTATTTCGCGCGTTCCATTCATATTTACCTAAAGTTTACTTTAAGACCGATTTACATCCAATCTCAATTATTTGAATATAAGCCGGTATTACTTTATGGCCGATAAGAATTTTAGAAAAAACAGAAAACAAGCCGAGTCGAACTCGGCTTTTTATTCCGTCCTCAAGAAATCATTGTAAACTTTTTTAAAAGAGGTGTCAAGTGGAAGATATATCGGGGAAACACCGGTGAATTGTATTTTCGGAGAAACCCGATCCCTGTAAAAACTTTGGTCCCCAAGCGGGATTTTTTCGTTTACGGCAAGATTTCCTGATTAATAATTTATGCGCAATCTCTATTTCCAGTTCTTCAGGATAATAAACGTCGATTAATTCGTTAATTATATTTGCTTTCAACCCATTTACCCGTAAATCGCCCGCTACAAATGCCTTACTTTTTAATTTGGATTGAAGAGTGATAATCCGGTTTTTCCCGAATTCATAATCATTAAGGTATCCCCAAACTTGCAATCGATTTATTGTTTCGGCAATTTCCTCCAAGTTAAAACCGGATTCGGATAAACATTGAATCAGTTTCTGTTCGGAATAAGCCCGGCGACTCAAACGATCCAACGCGGTTTCCATGGTACTTTTCACCGGCATTTTTTATTTTCCTTTGGCCGTTTCTTTCGCTGGGGCCGGTTCCTTTTTAACCATCGGTTCATCTTTGGCGATCCCTAAATGAGCCCGCACCTTTTTTTCGATCTCCGCCAATAAATTGGGGTCCTTTTTCAGAAAATCCCGGGCATTATCGCGGCCCTGTCCAATCCGGTTCTCTCCGTACGAGAACCAAGCACCGCTTTTATTAACGATATTAAGATTGACCGCAATATCTAAAATACAACCCACTTTGGATATTCCTTCGCCGTAGATAATATCGAACTCCCCGTCTTTAAAGGGGGGGGCTACTTTATTTTTAACCACTTTTACTTTAGTACGGTTACCCACGATTTCATTTCCCTGTTTCAAAGTTTCGACTTTGCGGACCTCCAGCCGGACCGAGGCATAAAATTTAAGGGCTCGTCCTCCGGGAGTCGTTTCCGGGTTGCCGAACATAACCCCTACCTTTTCCCGAATTTGATTGATAAATACCGCCACTGTATTTGACTTGCTAATTACGGCCGTTAATTTGCGTAACGCCTGGGACATCAACCGGGCCTGTAAACCTACATGCGCGTCTCCCATTTCTCCTTCAATTTCAGCTTGCGGGGTTAACGCCGCCACTGAGTCGATAATAATGATATCAACAGCCCCACTCCTAACTAAGGCTTCAACGATTTCCAGTGCCTGCTCCCCTGTATCCGGCTGTGAAATCAATAAATTATCGATATCGACACCTAATTTTTTAGCATAAAGAGGATCTAGCGCATGCTCGGCATCGATAAACGCGGCAATTCCTCCTTTTTTTTGGGCTTCCGCGGCGATATGCAAGGCCACGGTGGTTTTACCCGAAGACTCGGGACCATAAATCTCCACGACTCTTCCCCGGGGGATTCCTCCAACTCCAAGCGCCAAATCCAAAGAAAGTGCTCCAGTTGGTATAACTTCAATATTCTTGTTGGTTGCCTCCCCCATTTTCATGATCGAACCTTTGCCAAATTGTTTTTCAATTTGTAATAACGTAACTTCCAACGCTTTTTGTCGATCGGACAATTCTAATTCCTCCTTACCGATTTCCGCGTGTTTTACACGCTAACCAAACATGTGTTCTAAATAAGTATATCAAACTAATTTCTTCCTGTCAAACACCGGAATGAATTAGTTATTAAATTTTAATCAATTCTTAACTCGCAACTGAAATTGTCCTATTTGCCGGTATACTGGTCCGGTTGGATAAAGTTGGCTTTCAATCAATAAAAATTTTTCAACAGTTGATTTTCCGGTAAATTTGATGCCGGGCGCAAAAAATTTAAAATCCGGAGAACCGTTTTTTACCCTGGCGATGGTCAGGTGCGGGCTAAACGGTCGATCCTCCTTGAGAAACCCATATCCAAAACAGGCGGTATTAATGGAATTGGCAAGTTTTATCAATTGTCGATCTCCTTCGGTAACCCCGAGCCAAATGACCCGGGGAATCCCTCTAGCCGGAAAACAACCCGCTTCCCCCAGTTGCAACTCAAAGCTTTCATTTTGTGACGCGGCTTGGTTAAGTGCTTGTTTAATATCGGCCAGTCGTGAACTCGGGACTTCGCCAAAAAACTTTAGTGTAAAATGTAAGTTTTCAGAACTGGTCCATTTTAAAAAGCCATAGTTTTTACTGACTGAATTAATAAAATGAAGCACCTCTTTTAATAGACCGGCTTCCAGGTAAATTCCGACAAAAAGTCTCATGCGCTACTACTCCATCCGGATCTATTCATTACCCACATCTGGGGAAGGTGATGGAATTGATCGAAAATATTCTACAAATCGAAGGCCTTCATTTAGTTTCTGGAGGCCACGCCACAGGACTTTGACACCTGGCTCACCATCATGTTTTCGTCCGAGAAAACCGCCCAGCTTTGCGA
>JBJKPO010000056.1:0-3131 GCA_046706235.1 Bacillota bacterium
GGAGGAATTTAGATGACACCTGGAGCTTTTCCATGTGTTTTTCCCCAAAAAAAATATTAAACCCAGTAGGGGTAAAGTATCCCCAACTGGGTTTTTATGTAACAATTACGGGATCTATATTTCACAAATTTTAAAGGAGGGAAACCATGGTCGAGAAATTTTTTAAACTTAAGGAGAATCAAACAACTGTTTCACGTGAAATTATCGCCGGATTAGTTACCTTTATGACAATGGCATATATTATTTTTGTCAATCCGGGGATTCTTGCTAGTGCCATGGGAAAAGATTTGATCCCGGCGATTACTGTCGCCACTTGTTTAGCTGCAGGTATTATGACTATTTGCATGGGAATTTTTAGTAACTATCCATTGGCTTTAGCGTCAGGAATGGGATTAAATGCGGTCGTGACCTTTGGCCTGGTAATCCAAATGAAACTATCCTGGCAAGTAGCCATGGGCATGATCTTTGTAGAAGGTATTGTGATTACTATTTTAGTATTAACTAATTTTCGTATATGGGTGATGAATGCGATTCCAACTGATTTGAAACGGGCCATCGGAGTAGGTATTGGATTATTTATCGCGTTTATCGGACTTAAGGATGCCGGCCTGGTAGTGTCAAATAATGATACTATAGTTGCATTGGGTAAATTAGGCCCCGGTCAACTGATTGCTGTTTTTGGATTGTTATTTACCATTATTTTAATGGCGCGAAAAGTCAAAGGCGCTATTTTAATAGGTATTTTGGCGTCTACAGCCGTGGCGCTTATTTTTGGGGTTGCCAAATTCCCGCAAGAATGGGTTTTGGGAGTAAAACCCGAGTATTTCCAAACATTGTTTGCTTTGGATATTCTGGGCGCATTAAAATTGAGCTTAATAATTCCTATTTTTACCATCATGCTTTCCGACTTTTTTGATACAATGGGAACAATTGTCGCTGTTGGAGAGGAAGCCGGATATTTAACATCGGACGGCAAAGTCCCCCGCTTGAAGAGCGCTTTAATGGTTGACTCGTTAGCCGCGGTAGCCGGTGGTTTATTTGGTTGCAGTTCAGTTACTACTTATATTGAAAGCGCCTCGGGAGTCGGTGAAGGCGGCCGTACCGGATTAACTTCGGTTGTGGTAGGTATTTTATTTATATTATCCATGTTTATCGCTCCGATTGTGGGGATCGTTCCGGCGGTTGCCACCGCTCCCGCGTTAATTGTGGTTGGATATCTAATGTTAACCGTGGTCAAGGTAATGAATTGGGAAGATATGACCGTTGCTTTGCCGGCATTTTTAACAATCGTCGCAATTCCACTCACTTTTAGTATTACTACCGGTATTGGTATTGGATTTATTTCTTATGTGGTCGTGAAAGCTTTTTCTGGTAAATTTAAAGAGGTGCATCCTCTGATGTATATTATTGCCGTCGCTTTTTGCGTATATTTTGCTTTTATTTAAAACGGCATCTTAAAAAGCGTTGTGAAAAGCCCTAACTTATAGCAGTACACAACGCTTTTTTGAAGAATTGTGATATTCTTAAATTGTAAATTAAAAACTCCGCCTTGAAGCGGAGTTTTTAATTTACATTCGAAAAGGATTTTCGATACTCAATGTCAAATAATAATTTTCAAAGGTTTAATCTCATCCATTTTTCCCAAAGAAGTGGTAAATATACTTTTAAAGCAACGGTGGTGAATCAATTGCTTAAATTTTTAGCCACTAAGAATGTAATATTTACGATCATCGATTTATTATTGGTGCTGTTAATTTTAAGCCAATTATTCAAATGGATGAAGGGAACCAAGGGTATTTTCTTCGTTAATGCGATTATTATATTGTACTTGGCTAATATTGCCAGTGATGCTTTGCATCTGAAATACCTAAGTATTTTAGTGCAGTGGATCATGACCATGCTGGTGGTTGCCTTACCGATTATTTTTCAACATGAGTTAAAACAAGCTTTGGAATATTTGGGCCATCGTAATCCAATTATTAAATGGTTTGTAAAAGCGCCGAATATCGCCATCAAGGCCATTGATATCGTTGCGGAAGCGGCGGAAGGTTTATCGAAAAACCGGATCGGCGCGTTGATCGTTTTTGAACGGGAGGATTTACTCTATGGAGTCCGTGACTCCGGATCGCACCTTGATGGAATGGTGAGTAAAATTTTGATAGAACAAATATTTTACCCCGGTTCCCCGCTGCACGACGGGGCGATTTTAATCAAAGGAGACCGGATATTAGCCGCCGGTTGTTTTTTACCGCTAGATAACCAGTTAGTCCTGCCGCAAAAACTGGGTAGCCGCCATCGGGCCGGATTGAGCCTTTCCATTCAAAGCGATGCGCTGGTTATCATCGTATCTGAAGAAACCGGCGGGATTTCTTTTGCGAATAATGGAACACTAGAAACAGGATTAAATAGTGAACGTTTAAAAGTAATTTTACGGGAATCCGTCTACCCGATCGAATCGAAACCGGTTCCCGGCAATCCGAAAGCAACCGAAGCCGGTAAAGAGGTCAGCTAAAATTAATGTGGTTTAAATTATCCCAAATCCACCAATTCATTGACGATCAGAGTAATTTACCCGATTTGGTCGCGAACATTCTTGATTTTCCTCCTGATGTGATTAAAGGCTTGGAAGTTATCCGTAAATCGCTGGATGCCCGTCATAAAGATTTACGATTCGTGTATACGGTTATTTTTAACCTGGAGATAACTTCCCCGGAAAGCGAAGCGTTATTAAACCGGATTTCTAATTTAGTTGTTACAAAACCGCTCCAACCGGTTGGATTAATTCAAACGAAGATATCGCGCGGTAAGTATTCACCGAACCGGATTGTTATCGTTGGAGCCGGTCCGGCTGGTCTTTTCGCGGGATTGAAATTGGCGACGGAGGGATTTAAGCCGATCATTATCGACCGTGGCGATAGTTTGAGCGATCGGATTGCGAAGGTCGATCTTTTTTGGAAAACAGGCCGTCTCGATCCGGAATCCAACATTCAATATGGGATTGGCGGCGCCGGGACTTTTTCGGACGGCAAATTGACGACCCGGAACAAAGATGCGGAGCTTAATCACATTCTAAAGTGCATGGTTATGTCAGGCGCGCCCTCCGATATTCTGTACTGGCAGCATCCACATAT
>JBJKPO010000057.1:0-9055 GCA_046706235.1 Bacillota bacterium
TGCCAATTCCAACTCGCGCTGGGCCAAAGCAGTTTCCAGATTGGATAATTCGATCTGTTTGCGTTTTAATTCCCATTCCTCGGGCAGTACCTGCCGGACAACCTCGGTACTCATAAGATTCACCTCAAAAGTCACATGTCTGTCATATATATCGGCTGATATACCGGTAACTTTATATATATTTTAAGAGGTTGTCCAATAATAACTGATATTTTTTAGTTCAACCCGGCGGTAATAATTTAATGAAGCCGGTTCGATATGCCTGGTTATATCGATTCTTTTTGCCGTATAGCGGTTTATACGTTATATGCTCTCTTATTTACCAACAGTAACAATATTTTTTATTAATAGCCGACGGAGCATGGTGGTTACCCCTTTTTTCCAGGGACAAGGGGTAATAGGCATCCAAACATCACTTATAATCTTCCGCCATTTGATTAACCTGTTTAATAATATCCGCAACCGGTTCGGACAGTTCAGGCGGCATTTTATGATAGTTTGGATCCCGATTTAAATACAATAAAGTATAGTACAATGGTTTAAACCGTTCCTGTAAATTTAAATTGGGGTCGTTAAAGTACACCCCAAGGTACTGATATTGATTCTTAGCAAGAAGCATCATGATCAAATTAGAATATTTCTTTCCCAAGTCTCCAATCATTTCCGGATCAGCCAGGATTTTATCAGTTAATTCCAAGGCTTTCTTTATTTCATTATGCCACAAATAGATCCAGGCTAAAATATATCGGTTATAGCTGTTTTCACCAACTAACTCGATGGCTTTCAGGATAAATTTCAAAGCATCCCCTTTATTAATCTTTCTATCGCATAACATCCAAGCCAGTTCATTTAGTTTTAAATCTTCTATTTTTTCCGGTGCTTTCATATCGGATTGGATGGCTTTTTCATAGGCCAAGTCCATACATTGCTTACCTTTTATATTATCATTTAACATATTTGTATATAAATGGCCCAGACTATAGGTTGCGGATATATGACCTTTATTGACAGCCATTAAAAAATATTCCTCAGCCTTTTTATAATCTACCATTTCATCTGAATAGAGAATTCCAAGACTATCCATTGCCTCCACATTACCATGTTTTACAGCCATAAGATAATATTTTTCTGCTTTAGTATAGTCCTTGAATTCATAATCATACAACCAGCCAAGATAATTTGCATCCACATTACCATGTTCCACTGCCATTAAATAATATTTCTCGGCCTTATAATTATCCTTAAATCCTTGTACATATAACCCTCCAAGGTTATTCATTGCATTCACATCACCATGTTCCACTGCCATTAGATAATACTTTTCCGCCTTAATATAATCCTTAAATTCTTTTGCATATAGCGCTCCAAGAATAACAATCGCATCCACATTGCCTTGCTCCATAGCCATAAGAAAATATTTCTCGGCTTTACTATTATCCTTGAATTCCTTATAATAGAGCCATCCAAGGTTAATCATTGCATTCACATCACCATGTTCCACAGCCATCAGATAATACTTTTCCGCCCTACTATAATCCTTGAATTTATTATCATACAGCAATCCAAGGTTATACATTGCTTCCACAGTTTCATGTTCCATAGCCATAAGAAAATATTTCTCGGCCTTATAATAATCCTTAAATCCTTGTACATATAACCCTCCAAGATTATTCATTGCATCAACACTTCCATATTCCACAGCCATTAGATAATACTTTTCCGCCCTATTATAATCCTCGAATTCATTTTCATACAGTAATCCAAGATTATTCATTGCATCAACACTTCCATATTCCACAGCCATTAGATAATACTTTTCCGCCCTATTATAATCCTTGAATTCATTATAATACAGCACGCCAAGGTTATACATTGCATCCACATCACCATGTTCCACAGCCATTAGATAATACTTCTCAGCTTTAGTAAAATCCCCTAATTCATCAAAAGAAAAACCAAGTTGGTGATAAATACTGTGATTCTTATTTTTAATTTTTAAAAACAAATCGACAGCTTTTTTATATTCATTCGATTCATAGTACCGATCTGCTTCCTCAAGAAGCTCCTTATCGGATGGGGATAAACTCGTCAATAATTCGGTATCTTTTTCGTGTAATAATTTCCTGGTTGCGAGTTTCATTCGGTGTTCGAGATTAATGTCAAGTTTCCCCGTTCTGGCCAATGCTTCAGTCAGATAATAGGCGGCTTTTGGTTGATAATCGCCTTTGGAGACCGACATGATAAGTTTTTTAGCGCGTTGATGCAGTTCTTGCGGGGAATACCAGCACTCTAAAAAACGCACTAACCAGATCACTTTACTTTGACTGCCTTTGGGCGCCAGGCGCATTAAGTACCAGATGTTGAAAAAACGTTCCTGTAAATAATATAAGCTGGATTGGACATCGGTTGCCACTCGCTGAACGATGAAAACCCTGGTCAATTCACCAAGAATTATCGTAATGTCTTCCATGGTCCGGCGGATCTTGCCGGCAATCTCTTCAGCGCTAATGGCGTCCCAATTGAGCGCAATCGCATCGACAACTTCCCGTTGTAAAGGTTTGAGATCGTCCATGCGGTGTTTATAAAGGGGCGTAACCCTGTCCAGCACCAGTTCCAAATCGGTAATAGCGTTTCCATTTTTATTGTCGATGAAAATCTCGAATAACAACACGATAGTACGGATTACCCCGCCCGTCAAAATTCGGAAGGTTTCCACTCTGCCGGGCTGCTGTTTGATAATCCGGTAAATCGCGTCTTCCTGATGGTGTATTTTAGCTAATTGCAATAGCAACGCTCTGGTCTCTTCCTTGCTTAACCCTTCCAAATGCTTTTTCTTAAAAAACTCGTAAAATGCATGTTCATATTTGAAAGACGCTTCCAATACCACGGATGTCGCTCCTATGAACCGCAAAAAAGGGCAAGTCATCAAAATCTCCCGAAGACGATGGCATTCTTGATCGGAAAAATTGATGAACATCTCTCCGATATTATCAATAAATAGGATTAGTTTCTTTTCCGGAAGTGTTGGCTTGCCTGTAATATCTTTTCCCTCAAGCGCCTCGATTAACATATTAAAACAGATACGTTCATAATCCGAATCCTTGTTATATACGCTTGTCATCCGTTCGTATAATCCGGTAAAAACCGTATTTTTTATTTCCAACTCCCGCGCAATTGCTTCCCAAAGGTTAAATAACCGGGTAATGCCATAATAGGCTTCTTCTTTGAATACAATCGGAATCAGCCGCTTACTTAATTCTTGATCATTCTCAATCTCATAACTTAACCTCAATAATAAAGTCGTTTTCCCGGACCCCCGCTGGCCTTCAATCAGGTAATGCTGTTCAGGATACTTCATCGCCGCGGTTTTAATCTCCTGAAAAAGTTCTTTAAACAAGTTATATCTTACCACAAAGCTCTCAATGAGCTGTTCCTTGCTTTGTTCATGGGGATTATAAAGATTGGCGACCAATTGTTTAATCATTAATATCCTCCTTGAGATTATATGACATAATCTCGCCGCCATCGGCGCAATACCGGCGATGTGAATTGGTATGAACCATGCGTTTTACAAAGATAGCCGTCGGATTCTAAAATTCGCAGTACAGTTGGATAATTGTCTAGCTTATGTTGTTCAGTAATATCTTTAAGCTGGATTGCGGTACACCCGTCATTTTGGGCAAGTTCTTTTAAAATAGCAAGCGCAAAACGATATTCATTTTCATCAAATGTCTTTTTCAAACGGCTGTAATAATGTTCGAAGTAAATGTCGTTGCGCCTTTTACTGATATTAACAAAAGCTTTATCAACCGTTGTTTCATTTACCGGCATTGCCGCATTTAAACATTCATCAATCAGTTCTTGAATCACTAATTGGATATGAAACGGAATAAAACATTCGATTTTATTTAACAAATAATCAATCGTATCGTTTGAGTAAGCGACTTTCGTATAATCAAGCAGTTTTATAATAAAATCCCGCGCTTGCTCACGGCTAAAAGGCAGTATTTCTATAATATTTAAATCATTAATTTCTTTGGTGGCATCCAATTTCTCGGCAATCGTGGTTAAACCGATCGAACCGGTAAGAATGAATTTGAGTCGTTGATTATCCTGATGCCGGAGTTCCCGGTTAAATTGAAGAAATTGTTCCGCCGCGCCTTCACCATGTTCGCGAAGAATATTTTCGACTGTTTGGGGAAACTCGTCAATCATAACCACAATTTTCGTATCGTCGTCAGTTGCTAAATCTCTGGTTAACTGCTTGAATTCTTCAAAATAACCTATATCATTTTTATTACCTTTTTTATCAAGCTCGACTTTTACGCCTAATACTTCGACTTTATTGATTTTGTCTAAAAAGTCGCCAATGAATTTTACTGTTCCCTGGGAAATTTTCTTAAATTTTTTGAGCGAATCCATTAACATTCTAAAATATGTAGTAGCATTATCAACCGATTCCGTTATAAGATATTGAAATTCAAACCCTGCACGGGGATTATCTTCAAGATGACGCATAATTGCTGTTTTTCCAGCCCGTCTTGGAGCCACCATATAGATATTGGCTCCAGCGTCCAATTTCCGGTAAATCTTTTCAATAATGTCTGGCCGGGGATAAAAGTCATCCCTGCGAGGGGTTTGTCCGACGATATTTTTCATAATCTTTCTCCATTCTTTAATCGCTACCCAATGGAAAACCGATGAAAGTGTTCTATCATGAAATATTTCGCTAAAAAAATATATCACTTTGAATTGGGAAACACTTTCTTTTATTTTACCATTAATTTATAAAAATGAAATCCTGAAATAATTATAATAGGATTCCGGTAAAATAAACGCGGCTATTTCTTTTAAGATGATCCATGTTATAATAGATAAAAGGGACTTTACATGCGAGCTTAATCAAAGGAGCTTTAAACCGATGGATCAATTAAATAACAATGATCTGAAAATCGCGCAGGAAGTAAAAAAAAGGCTTGCGAATGAGATTAATATTTTAGATTTTCGCTTCTTTGGATCACGGACCAAAGGTAACGCTGACTGGGATTCCGACCTGGATTTATATATTGAAACGGATTCGCTCGACAAATCTAAATACTATCTAATTCATGATATTACCTGGGAAGTTGGATTTGAAAATGATATAGTCATCTCTCCAATCATCGTTACGAAAGAGCAGCTTGAATACACCCCTTTCCGGGCCACCCCCATTTATCAAGCCATTCAAAAAGAAGGAATTGTTCTATGAATATTCCGGCCGAAACCAAAGATTTAATCCAATACCGCTTGAACCAGGCCGGAGAAATGCTGGAAGTCGGACATTCACTGGCAAATAGTCAAATTAGCCCGAGAAGCATTATTAATCGGGCTTATTATGCGATGTTTTATGCGACATTAGCAACACTTGCCACTATAAATAAAGGTTCAGCAAAGCATAGCGGTATAATATCATTATTTAATATACATTTTGTTAAAACCGGCATTTTCCCGAAAGAGTTTGGCAGGTCACTTCATCGAGCTTTTGATTTCCGGCAGGAATCGGATTATGGCGCGGATATTGTTAATATTAATATGGATGTTGCCTGTGAAATTTTAGCTGATGCCGAGGAATTTGTGGCTAAAGTTGGACAATATATTAATAATATCCTAATTCAATAATTAAAAATCTTGGTAAGGAAATTATGCATTTTTAATTTTCGCGAAACAACTTAAAAAGCCCGATCATGTCTTGAAAAGATAAGTTAAGCACAGGGTTTACCGCCAAATTAAAAATAAAATCAATGCCAGTATTAATATATTGAATGCCCAAATCAACGAACTCCGCTTTGAAAATTTAGCGGTTAGGGCCCTGAACTCCTTTGCCACGCTCTCAATTGCTTCTTTCATCTGCCGATCCATCCTCTCCCGCAAACGTATCCGCTCCGATAATTTCACGCCTCAAGCCTGAAGTTTGGACAATTCAATCAGATATTCGGCCATAATTTACCTTTCCTGCCTGGATAATCGGAACTCCACCAATTAAAAAACTCAAAAAAGTCAATAATAGAATTAAAATAGGAGTATGGATGGAAGCGATTAGCGATTATCTGAAATTACTGACGGACCGTCCGCTCGTTCTATTCCTGGTTTTCTTCTGTTTTTCATTGGCGAATTTTTACTTCCCGCCAATCCCTCTGGAAAGTTTGACTCTTTTTGGAGGGTATCTGGCGGGAACCGGACGGGGTTCTTTATTAATGATTATTTGGGCCGCTTCATCGGGAATGTTTGCCGGAAGCGCGATTTTGTTTTTGGCGGCGCGGCGTTTCGCTGATTTTATTTTTACCAGGGTACCGTTTTCAAAAATCCCTCCGCAAGTTTATCATAAAGCGGCCGGTTGGTTCGATAAATATGGTTTGTACTCTATTTTTCTGGGGAAAATCATTCCCGGAATGAGTTTGGCGACGGTTATCTTTTGCGGTAAAATGAATTGGAAAACCTCCAAGGTTTTATTGGCCATATTCGCTAGTAATTTATTGTTTTATGCGGCTTTAGGGATCACCGGCCGGATCATCGGCGCTAATTGGCGGAAAGCGCTGGTCTGGCTAAAGCATCTAAATTTAATGGGATTGGGGATTCTGGGTTTTATAATTATCGCTGTGACTATTTATTTCTTATACCGATATCGCAAACTTCGTTAAACTTAAGACATAAGCTATTTACTTTTTTTGAAGAATTGTGATATTCACAAACCAATAAAACAGGTTTATCACAATTCTACTAATAATTGGAGCGGTTTTTTTTTACGATTGTTCTGAAATGGGCAGGAATTTAAATCCAACTGTCTAATAATAGTTTGATCAATATAAAACGCCATAAAAAATTCCCGGCTATAAGTTCGTATTGTCGTTATAATTCAATTCTTGAGACAAACTCAAATTAAAAGCAATTTATAACATCACCTGAATTAAAGAATACAAGGAAGGTGAAAATGTGGATAGGCGTTGTGACGTTTTAATCTTATCCGCAAGTTACGGCGGCGGACATAATCAGGTAGCAAGCGCGCTGACTTGCGCCATGCAGCTTCATTTGCCGGGGATTCGCATCACAACGGTAGACTATTGCGATTTAATGGAACCTTTCCTGAACCGTTTGACTCATTTTAGTTATCACAATAGTCTGCGGCATTTCCCGGCGGGATATGCACTTTACTATCAGGTTACCGGTAAAATAGCTCCGGACTCATTCTGGCAACGGCGGCTAAACCGGATGGGTTATACCGAATTAGGCAAGCTGATTAACCGGTTGGAACCCCGGGTTATTGTATCGACTTTCCCGTTACCGGCCGGTGTTCTCTCCCAAATGAAAGTAAACGGTGATTTAAATATTCCGTCCGTGACGGTAATCACGGATATGAGTGTTCACAGCCAGTGGATTCATCCTTATACCGATCTTTATATTGTGGGATCCGTTGAAGTTGCCAATGGTTTAGTTAATCGCGGCATTTCTAAAGAGCGGATCGCCGTTACCGGTATTCCAATCATGCCGGTTTTCAGCCGGCCTTTTGATCTAGATAAAGTAAAAGCGGAGTTTGAAATCCGTCCCGATCGTCAAGTAGCTGTCTTTATGGGCGGTAACAACGGCTTTTTTGGAAAAACCCAGTTTCATAAACTTTTCGATGAATTAGGCGATAAAATTCAGGGATTAATAATTACCGGTGTTAATCATGACCTTTATGAAAAATTACAGGCGGAAAGTTTTCGATATTCCAATCTGAAAATACTGAAATATGTTCAAAACATGGCCGGTTTACTGAGTATTACCGATGTGTTGATAACGAAAGCCGGCGGTATAACTATCTCCGAAGCCTTGGTGAAAGGGACGCCAATGGTTATTTATAAACCAATTCCCGGCCAAGAGGAAGTCAATGCTAATTTTCTATGGCGGCATCGCGCCGCAATCATTGCTAAAAGTGAACGAAGGCTGCGGACTGCGGTATATCGAATGGTTACCGATGAAAAATTCCGGCGGTGTTTTACACGCAACTGCTTGAAAATTGCCATACCGGGTTCCGCCGAGTCCGGAGCCAGGTTAATACTGGATTTATTGGCTCCGGAAACAAAAAAAGCTGTTTATTACAGCATCAAAACAAGGGGAGAAGTTCGTGCCTGAAATAAAGCAAAGTATCTTTAGACATCCGGTGGTGGTTGCCTTCATGGCAATTATTGCCGCCATCGAATTTATCCGGATGTCTTTATTTATAAGATTTTTACCCAGTTTGATGTCCAGCTTGCATTTCAGCACGATTGCGATCGGCATCGTTATTTCCACTAATTTATACGCGGATAATTTATCGAAAAGCGCCGTTGGATGGCTGGTTGATCACCACGGCCCCTGGCCGGTTTTATTAACCGGAAGCATCACCACTCTAGCGGGAATTATTTTAATTATATACTTTCACCAGAGCATGTTTTTTCTTATAATCGCCGCTATCCTAATCGGACTGGGGGTCGCTCCGACATGGCCGGCCGCGATTAGCGGGTCAATCCGGACAGTTGGCGAAGAAAAACGGGCTACCATCATCAGTATTATATCCGTCGTCTGGCTGTCGGGCGGGGGACTTGGCCCCATTTTAATGGGCTTTTTAATCGATCCCAATTTACGAAAAATGTTAATAAAGTTCCAGTTGCCGTTGATTAGCGCCTATAAAACCGGCTTTATCATTTTATTTACCGTCGCGGTATTGGCGGTAACCATTTCAATTTTAGGTTTAATCGGCTGGCGTAAAGTCCCTCATTTACAAAATTCAACTCAAGACCAGAACTCGGGTCTTGGAAAAACCCACCGGCTAAAAGATGTCTTGTACCGGTTGTGGAAGGTCAAGGGATTGGTTCCGGGGATGTTTATTCAAACTCTTTCTTTAGGAATGCTGTTACCTAATCTGGAATCTTTCGCCACTGGTAAGTTGGGTTTGTCTGATATTCAACTTAGTATATTATTCATTATCGGCGGCGCTTTTGTGATTTTATTCATGATTCCGGTCGGCCATCTGTCAGACAAATTCGGCAGCCGCGGTTTT
>JBJKPO010000058.1:0-4625 GCA_046706235.1 Bacillota bacterium
TTCTTGTAATTCATGAGCGGTTTTTTGATATAATTCCAAGCGGCAACCCCCTTAACAGTTGACAGTGTACAGTGGTTAAAGATTACAGGTTACAGATTACAAATTATAGAAGACTATCAATTCTCAACTCTTAACTCTCTTACTCCTCTTCCAAAATCTTCGGCACTTTAAAATAATTGCCGGTCCGGTCCGGCGCATTGGCCAGCGCTAGCTCGGGATCCATTGATGGTTTGGTCTCATCCCGGCGCAATACGTTTTGAACCGGAATAACATGAGCGGTCGGTTCCACGCCGCCGGTATCCAGCTGATTGAGTTTTTCAACGTAGTGCAGGATTTCATTCAATTGTTCGGTAAATTGTTCCTTTTCGGCATCGCTAAGCTCCAACCGTCCCAGACGCGCGATGTGCTCCACTTCTTGGATTGATAAACCCATGTTAATCCTCTCCATCTACAATATCATTATTCATTGTATCATTTATTTCGTTTGTTGACATCAATAATTTTTAATATGACAAAAATATAACACTAAACACTTCTTAACAACGCTAAAGTCAATTAGAGCATCCTTTTAAACTCATCTTCATCAATCACCTTTACTCCTAACTCCCGCGCTTTTTGAAGCTTGGAGCCGGGGTCAACCCCCGCCACCACAAAATCAGTATTTTTACTCACGCTGGAACCGGCCCGTCCGCCGTGCCGGCGAATTATTTCTTCAATTTCCGACCGGCTGAACGATTCCAAACCGCCGGTAACCACGATTGTCTTTCCGGCCAGGGTCTGGATCACACCGGCCTGCTGTCCCGTTGTGGTGCTGGTATTGACTCCCAAATCTTTCAATTTCGCGACTAATTGTTGGTTATGCGGTTCGCTGAAATACTTGACCACACTGGCGGCAATCTTGGGACCAATCGCCGGAATGGCCGTCAATTCATCTTCGGTGGCTTCCATTAACCGTTCCAGGGAACCATAGCGCCCGGCGAGTTCCCTGGCAACCCCGGCCCCCACGTGACGGATTCCCAAACCAAACAATAACCGGCTGAGATCATTGCTTTTGGAGGCTGCCAGCGCTTGAATCAAATTAGCGGCCGATTTGGGGCCGAAACGTTCCAGATTAACCAGGTCATCATATTTCAACCGGTATAAATCGGCTGCGTCATGGATTAAACCGGCGTCAATCAGTTGAACGACAATTGCTTCCCCCAGGCCTTCGATATCCATCGCCTCCCGGGAGACAAAATGAATGATTCCCTCCCGCAGCTGGGCCGGGCAGGAAGCCCCGATACAACGGGCCACGGCCTCCCCCGGTTCGCGGTAAACCATGGAACCGCATTCCGGGCATATCTCCGGCATAACAAAAACCGTTTCGGTTCCGGTTCGTTTCGCGGGTAAGGAACGGACGATTTCCGGAATCACATCGCCCGCCTTTTGGATGATTACCCGGTCCCCGATCCGGATATCCTTGTCCCGGACATTGTCTTCGTTATGCAAAGTAGCCCGGCTTACCGTCGAGCCGGCCACTCTTACCGGTTCCAAAACCGCCAATGGAGTAACCGCGCCGGTTCGTCCGACATTGACTACAATGTTCAGCACCCTGGTCTCAACCTGTTCCGCCGGAAATTTATAGGCAATCTTGGAACGGGGCGCTTTGGCGGTAAAGCCCAGTTGATTTTGAAGCGTGAGCGAATTGACTTTGACAACGATCCCATCGATTTCATACGGCAATTCAACCCGGCGCCCGGTCCAATATTCGCAAAACTCGATTACCTCGCCGATTCCCCGGCATAATTTGGAATGGGGATTGGTTTTTAACTTACATTCTTTTAGAATTTCAAAACCCCCGGTTTGAGTCGTAATCTTACCGCCTTCTAAAAATAGAACATCATAAAAAAAGGCATCCAGCGGCCGGCCGGCGGTGATTTTCGAGTCCAATTGCCTGAGGGCCCCGGCGGCGGCATTGCGGGGATTGGCAAATAAGGCTTCCCCCCGCCGTTCCCTTTGGATATTCAAGGCCTCAAAGTCCGCTTTTTTAATATATACTTCACCCCGGACCCCCAGCCGGGTAATAGTTTTATCAATTCTCAGGGGGATCGATTTGATGGTCTTCACATTGGCGGTAACATCCTCCCCTTCTTCACCGTTACCCCGGGTAGCCGCCTGGATCAACAATCCGTTTTCATAAGTTAACGCCACGGTGAGGCCGTCGATTTTGAGTTCGGCCGTATACTCCAACTCTTGAACGGTGTCCAATGCCCGCTTTACGCGGCCGTCGAACGATTTCAATTCCGAAGAGTCGTATGCATTATCCAGACTGAGCAGCGGCAACCGGTGCCTTACCGTATTAAAGAGCGCCAGGGGTTCTCCGCCAACCCGCATCGCCGGCGAATCGGGAGTTTTTAATTCCGGATAGCCCGCTTCCAGTTCGAGCAATTCCCGCATCAATCGATCGTATTCCCGGTCGCCGATCTCAGGAGAATCCAGTACATGGTATAAATAATTATGGTGTTCAATCTCTTCCCGTAAAGATTTTACTTTAAGTTGAATATCGTCCGGAACCGGCATGATTTCCCCTTTTCTTTGGATTATCCATACTCAAATTACTGCCTTAAAACCACAGTTCGTTCTAAACGCAACATAATATTATACATTATTATTTAAATTCCTGCTAAATTTTTCCGGCCGTAATTTAATTAAAATGATTATCCAGTTAAATCAGCCACAATTCATGATCTTTCAAGTTTTTCACTACGAAGGATGGTGGTTATCCCTTCCAGGGACAAAGGGTCTGATTTTAGGCTTACTTTCTTTCGCCACCAGTATTTTTTATCAAATAGAAAATCATTTATTTAAACCTCGATCCGGCAAGTACATTTAAATCTTCTTGAAATACAAAAAAAATTACGAATCGGGTTTATCTACTGAATCCGGCAAGTCCCTATTTAGAAAGATTTTTAAGTTACTTGCCGGATTCAGGTTAAACTTATGGAACAAAAAAACTAGCCCTTTTTTTTGAGTAAAGAGCTAGTCAATTTGTGATGGTTTCTTGACTCAAGTGTTCTAGTTTCCTTGATTTTAAGTCGCCATCAACAAGCTTTTTCCCCGTAAACCACACTTCTCATAAAACGATTTGGCCCCGCTCTGCCACAAATCCGTGGCCACTTCCAAACCATGACAGTGCTTCTCTGTAGCCTTTCGCTGAACAAACTCAACCAAAGCCTTTCCAACACCGCGTCCTCTGAATTCCTCGGTAACAACCAGTTCCTGAATGCTTGCAATCTGACCGGAATGGTGGAATACATCAAGATAATACAGGGTGACAAAACCGATTACATTGTTATTTAATGTAGCTACATAAGCTTCTCGTTCACCGGAGTTAAAAAACCCTTTAAAAATCCGCGAGAAATTCATTTCCACCTTATTGTTGTATGTAGGAGTACTTGTCCCCACCAACTGCCGGTATAATCGATATACATCGCGATAATCTTCATCAACTATTGGCCGAATTTGTAACCCTATAGGTATTAATCGCATTTGTTATCACCTCCATTCTTTTAAAGATTTTTTCAAGAGTGAGCGGGACTCACGCTATCATAATATATTTCTATATATAGTATCGGCAACAATGAGGATTCTTTCTCCTAAAAATGAGAAAATATGCAATCTTTCTGGTCGAGCCAGCCGGTATATCTTCTATATTATTTCTATAATACCACATTTTTTCCAAAAATATTACCATTTTTTTTGATATCTTAAAAGTTTTTTTCTAACCAAATCCAATATGTTTCCGATATATGACGCGATTAACTATAATTCCAATTACATTCGACGAATATCCAGGCAGCCTGGTAATAAAAAATAAAAAAACCGTAACCGGTTTTTATTCTTTCGCTAATAATATATTATAATCATGACACTTTTATGCATATCATCTTTATAACTTTCGGTTATCGATAACTCGTTTGGCCTTACCCTGGCTTCGCTCAATACTTTTAGGTTCCACCAGTTTTATTTTCACATTGAGATTGAGCAGCGAGTCAATCCGCTGTTTAATTTTAGCGGCTATATTATCAAGATCGCGCAGGTTGCCGGTAAAGATATTTTCCGGTACTTCAACCCATACCTCAAGTTGATCCAAGTGATCGATTCGCTCAACTATAAGTAAATAATGCGGTTCCACTTCCTCGATCTCCATTAGTACGCTTTCAATTTGAGATGGAAAGACATTCACTCCGCGAATAACTAACATATCATCGGTTCGTCCCAAAGTTTTTTTCATGCGAACCATGGTCCGCCCACATTTACACCGGTCATAATTCAAAGTGGTGATATCTTTGGTACGGTATCTGATTATCGGCAGCGCCTCTTTAGTCAACGCCGTAAGGACTAACTCCCCTTCTTCCCCCGGACCCTTGATTGCGCCGGTTTCAGGGTCGATAATTTCGGGAATAAAATGGTCTTCAGAGATATGCAATCCTTCACAATAAGAGCATTCACCCGCTACTCCGGGACCGATAATCTCACTTAATCCATAATTATCGGTTGCAATAATTCCCCAGGCTTTTTGGATCTCACGGCGCATATTTACCGACCATGGTTCCGCCCCGAATAACCCTACTCTCAGTTTGAGC
>JBJKPO010000059.1:0-4890 GCA_046706235.1 Bacillota bacterium
ACTTTATCGTGAACCCAGGGGATCGGATCGCTCAATTGGCATTTTTCCCAATTTATCGCGTTGCCTGGGATCCGGTTTCCGAATTGGGCGGCTCCGAACGGGGAGAGGGTGGATTCGGCTCCACCGGTATCGAAGCTTTTTCGAAATAATGGATTTTTGTGCCCGGATATGGCTGAAGCAGTAAAAAGCAAATTTTTTGGATAGAAGGATGCTAAATCGTTCTTGAAGTCTTTTCTTTGATTTGCAATCGGCCTTGTTTCTCCATATAATTATATATGCGACTACTTTTTAGGGACGGTTTCATGTTAGAGAATGATTTATTAAAATTTGAGCGAGAGCTCGGTAGAATCAAGCAAGATCTGCTTAATTATCCGCATTCCCATTGTTTGGAAGATGAAGAGAGTTACAAAATGGCCACCAAATTGGATTTGGCTGTAGCCAGGCTGATGCGGATTTTAGAGTATCATTAATAAGTTATTTTCCCAAAAACTCCGAGATGGAGTTTTTTGTTTTTTGGGAAGATCGCAGTGAAACTATTACCGATTTTTAACATAGTTTTTTTACCGGCGGGCGAGATCGCCTTCCCATTTTTTTTAAATTTATGCTATAATTTAGCATATACATTTTCACATTTTAAAAACAGGCTGGACTTATTCAAACATCTTCTTAAACATCATGGGTAACAAGGAAAGGGAGTATGAGAAATGCAGATTCAGATTGAGAAAATCCCGGATAATGAATTAAAACCGTTGTATACGGATCCCAGTAAACTCGGATTTGGGATAGTTTTTACGGATTATATGTTTACAATGCGGTTTCAATCCGGAACGGGATGGGTTGGACCCAAAATTTCACGTTTTGATTCTTTTAAAATGAACCCGGCGTCAGTCGTGCTTCATTATAGCCAGGAGGTGTTTGAAGGTCTTAAAGCCTATATCGCCCCCGATGGACGTGTTTTATTGTTCCGACCGGAGCAAAACGCCAAGCGAATGTATTCTTCGGCATTGCGGATGTGCATGGAACCGTTTCCCGAGGAATATTTCCTGGTAAGTATCAAAGCCGTGGTCAATGTGGAAAAACGCTGGATTCCAAAGACGCCCGGTACTTCTCTTTATGTTCGGCCAACGTTGATCGGTCTGGGATCGGCCCTGGGGGTACACCCGGCCCCTGAATATTTATTCTTTGTCATTCTAAGCCCGGTTGGCGCTTATTACAAGGAAGGATTCAACCCAATCAGTCTTTACGTCGAGGATAACTATATCCGGGCCGCGGTCGGCGGAGTCGGCGAGACTAAAACCGGGGGAAATTACGCCGCCAGCCTCATGGCAGCCGCCAAGGCCGAAAAGAAAGGTTTTTCCCAAGTATTATGGCTGGATGCCCGCGAAAAGAAATATGTCGAAGAAGTCGGTTCGATGAATATGTTTTTTGTTTTCGGCAAAAAGCTGGTTACTCCGAACTTAAGCGGTTCGATTCTTCCGGGAATTACCAGGGCTTCCGTGATCCAATTGGCAAAAAGTCTGGGATATCAAGTCGATGAACGGCCGATTTCGATTAACGAAGTTATTGACGGTCTTAATGACGGTTCACTGACTGAGGCCTTCGGTTCCGGCACCGCGGCGGTAATCTCACCGGTTGGTTCCCTATATTTCAAAGAAAAAAACTATCTGGTGAACAATAATCACGTCGGAAAAATCACCGAAGAGTTATACACCAAATTAGTTGATATTCAATACGGCAGGGCGGCGGATCCATTCGGTTGGGTGCGGGAGATATAAAATATTGGTATTGGTTAAAAAAGCTTTCAATAAGTACTGATTCAACCACCTTGAGCATAATTATAAAGTAAAAAACCTAAAATGAAATTGATTGATACATTCATCTTTTTCGCCCGGAAAAAGGTTCCGGGCTTTATGCCGAGTATTATTAGCCACGGGTAAAAGCTCAAGTATTTAAGAATCAATAAATTAACCCCGCGGATAACGACCCACGGGGTTAAAATAATAAATATCATTAGGTAGGCAAATATGCATAGAGATATGTAAAATATAAATTATGTATAATTATAAAGCAAATCCCAAACCGATTTCGATACCGCCTGCTGAAATACCGCCAAAATTCAAAATCGAGTAACCGGCATAAGCTGTTAATCCGCTATCCATTATCAGTTTATAGCCAAACCGTCCATTAAAGCCAAAAGCGAAGCCGCCCCCAGCGGTTAATAAACCTACTCCGCCACCGACATAAATACCTTTACAGTCTTTATCAAGCGGAAAATAATCAATTCCTGCCGAAAGGCCTACTATACTATAGATTAAATCAACCTTTCCAAACATTGCAAGATTATCACTCATCGGGGATTCAAAGGTGACATTTATATCGTCATACATATCACCGTATATATCAGTTACAATAGTAGCGTTATCAGCAGCAAAGGTCGTAAAGGAGAACAAACCAGTCAATACAATAATCATTAATGAAACCAGCAATAACTTCATTAATTTGCTCATCTAAGTACCTCCTAATAATATTTTATTTATTGTAATCATTACAATATTTGCCTACACCAATACTATATAATACTTTTTGGTGGAATACAATACCAATACTTCCATTTGAATGTTATAAATATGTTAAAGCCGCAGTTGTATTACAATAAAAAATGGAAAACCTTAATACAATCACTGGAAAAAGATTTTCAATGATAAATAATAGGCATGGAATTCATTAAATCGCGTTTTTTACCAGAACAATTAAATGGTTATAATTTATTACTATATTACGGGAAGCGGGGAAAAACTTTAACAATTACGAAAATAATTTAGCTTTAATATTAAAAAGCAAATCCTATACCTAAAATCGAGCCATCGAGCGAATCAATACTAAAATTAATTACAAATTTATTATTATAAATCATTCCATAACCAAATTTTGCACTAAAATTATAGGATAAACAATCACTATTCGAATGCCAACAAGAAGCTCCACCACCGATATACAACCCATTATTAGCTTCATTAAAATAATAGTTTAACCCACCGTTAATTCTGTAAAAATTATTGCGGAAACTAAAATATTCACCGCAAATATACAAGGTTATTTTATCATCGATGGGCTTTTCGAATGTAGCATTGATTATACCATACATATCAGTTAAAACATTGGTTCTGATTGTGGATTGATCATTGGCTAGCGTTGTAAAGGGAAATAAACCGATAAGTAAAATGGTAAATATTGATACTAACAAAAGTCTCATGGTACGATTCACAGTTATCCTCCTCGATTTTTAATTTTCGGTTTCATTATTTGCATACTATACTAAATAGTATCGGAAAGGAGAGCAAATATTTTAATAAAGTAAACAAATAATTTGATTTTAACATAAATTGAATGGTATACGAGAGACATATATGTAAAAAAAGTAGAAAAAAGTTCGTTTTGATCAAGCAGGAAAATCAAGTGCGGATCAGGAATTCTTTTGGATAATGGAAGTATTTTTGATATTTATTTTATTGGAGTGATACTTATGGATATGCTGGCAAATTTAAACAATCCGCAACGTGAGGCGGTCTGCCATACTGAGGGGCCGCTTCTTATTTTGGCCGGGGCCGGATCGGGGAAAACCAGGGTTTTAACCCACCGGATTGCTTATCTGTTAACACGGGAAATAGAGCCTTGGCGGATTTTGGCGGTCACTTTTACCAACAAAGCCGCCCGGGAAATGCGGGAACGGGTCGAATCATTGGTGGGTCCCGCGGTGGCGGGAATTTGGGTCTCGACTTTTCATACGGCCTGTGTGCGGATATTGCGGCAAGAGGCCGGAACATTAGGCCACTACGACAAGAATTTCGTGATCTTTGACAGCCAGGATCAGTTGACATTGTTGAAAAATATTCTGAAGGAGTTAAATTTAAGCGATAAGAACTACCATCCAAAGGCGCTGACGGCTTCGATCTCCGCCGCCAAGAACGAACTGCTGGGTCCCGATGAATATCAAAAAAAAGCGGCCGATTTTTGGAGTAATACCGTGGCTGAAGTGTATCAAATGTATCAAAAAAAATTACGGCAAAATAACGGGATGGATTTTGACGACCTGATCATGATGACGGTCCGGTTGTTTCGGGAAGCGCCGGCAATATTGGACAAGTACCAGGAGCGTTTTCGTTATATTATGATCGATGAATACCAGGATACCAATCACGCCCAGTATGTGCTGGTGAACTTACTGGCCTCCAAATACCGCAATCTTTGTGTGGTGGGAGACGACGATCAATCCATTTACAGCTTTCGAAGCGCCGATATTCGTAATATCCTGGAGTTCGAACGGGACTTCCCGGAGGTAAAAGTAATCAAACTTGAGCAAAACTATCGTTCGACCAAAAATATTTTAGAGTCCGCCAATGAAGTCATTAAAAATAACCGGGACCGTAAAGCAAAGCGGCTTTGGACCGAAAACCGGGAAGGAGAAAACCTCCGGCTGTATCCGGCAGTGGATGAAAGGGAGGAAGCCCGTTTCGTGGCCGATGAAATCCGGCGTCTGAAATCCGCCTTAAACCGTCAATATAGTGATTTTGCCTTATTATACCGGCCTAATGCCCAGTCGCGTAGTTTTGAGGAGGTTTTGATCCAGTATGGCATGCCTTACCGGATTATTGGCGGTTTCCGGTTTTACGAACGCAAGGAGATCAAAGATATTTTGGCATACTTGCGCCTGGTTTACAATCCCCGGGATAAAGTGAGCTTAAGCAGGATCATTAATGTTCCGAAACGGGGAATCGGCGAAGCCGGGTTCGAACGTTTTTTGTTTTTCCTGGATGACCGCAATTACACCATTTTGGAAGGTTTCGCCAATCTTGACGCGATATCCAGTTTAACGGCCCGGGGGATCAAGCC
>JBJKPO010000060.1:0-2286 GCA_046706235.1 Bacillota bacterium
ATATTGTATGAGCCAAGGAAAACGAAGTTTTCTCAGTAAATGATTTACATCTTGAACTGCCGGAGTAATAATAATCGATCGTTTTGTTTAGGTGCCTGTAAAAAGGAGTTTCATGTTAAAAGTTACCTTTGCGCGCATGGGGAATACTGATATTCCGTTTCGTACGTTACTGGTGGAATTGGGTTTGGAACCGGTAATTCCGCCTCCGATTACTAAGCGGACCATTTCGCTTGGACTGCAATTGGCTCCGGAATTTGTCTGCTTTCCGCTTAAAATAAATTTAGGCAATTATATCGAAGCGATTGAATCCGGCGCTGAATGCATTTTTATGGCCGGAGGCGTCGGACCTTGCCGTTTTGGTTATTATGGTGAATTACAACGCGAAATCTTGCATGAAGCCGGTTATAATGTTGATTTTTTAGTTCTGGAAGCGCCCAAGACTCATTTCAACGAATTATGGGATAAAATTAAACGTTTTTTCCCAAAACACCGGTTTTCCGATCTATTACGGGCAGCACATCTAGCCTGGTTAAAAGCGAAAGCTCTGGATGAATTCGACCGGCTCGCCAACCGGATACGCCCTCTTGAAAAATGGGACGGCACTACTAATAAAGTTCAACAAACGTTTTACCGTGCTTTGGATCAGACGGATACCGTTCAGGATATTCGGTTGATTCACCGGCGCGGATTGGCGGAGTTAAAGTCAATTGCCGTTAATAGCGATATTTCAGCTTTAAGGATTTTTCTATTGGGTGAAATCTATATGGTGCTTGAACCGCAAGTTAATTTTCAAATTGAACGGGTTTTAGGAAAGATGGGGGTTGAAGTTCATCGGACTATCTATTTTACCAATTGGGTTTATGAAACGTTATTGTTAAGTATAATTAAACCGGATTGGCGAAAAAAACATGATTTATTAGCCAGACCGTATTTAAGTAATTTTGTGGGTGGTCATGGTATTGAAACAGTGGCGCATACGGTTAAAGCAGCGGTTAACAATTACCATGGAGTAATTGAATTGGCGCCCTTTACTTGTATGCCGGAAATTATCGCCATGCAAGTTCTTCCAGCCGTGAGCCGGGAGCTTTCGATTCCGGTTTTATCGTTGATTATTGATGAACACTCCGCCGAAGCCGGTATTTATACCCGGTTGGAAGCATTCATCGATCTGTTGAATTATCGCCGCCGTAAACTGGAAGCCCGGTACGATTCAATTGCGGTTAATCGCTAGATTTTAGTAAATGAAAATTTTTTCGAAACAATTCAAACAGGAGTATTACCATGAAGCTTTATTTAGGAATCGATGTGGGTTCGGTCAGTACCAATATTGTTTTATTAAATGCCCAGTCTGAATTAGTCGCAAAATTATATTTGCGCTCCCAAGGAGATCCGGTCGGATCCGTTCAGAAAGGTTTAAGTAAAATATTATTATCTTTAAAAGAAGCGGATATCGCCGGGGTAGGAGTTACCGGCTCCGGCCGTTCCTTAATCGGCAAATTACTCGGCGCGGATTTAATCAAAAACGAAATCACCGCCCATGCGGTGGCCTGTATCAATCTGATGCCGGAAGTTCAGACCATCATTGAGATCGGTGGACAGGATTCCAAATTAATTATTATCCGAAACTGCATTGTCAGTGATTTTGCAATGAATACGGTCTGCGCCGCCGGCACCGGTTCTTTTTTAGATCAACAGGCGGCCCGTTTGAATCTAAGCATAAACGAACTGGGAGAAAAGGCCGCCCTGGGACGCCACCCGGTACGGATTGCCGGAAGATGCGCCGTTTTTGCCGAGTCGGATATGATTCACAAACAGCAAATGGGGCATCCTTTGGAGGATATATTAGCCGGTTTATGTAATGCGTTAGTGCGTAATTTTATTAATAATCTGGGGAAAGGAAAAGACTTGAAACCACCGTTCCTGTTTCAAGGCGGTGTGGCCGCGAACCGGGGAATTCGCCGTTCTTTTGAAGAAGCGCTGCATCATCCGGTCATTGTACCGGAAAACTATGAGGTAATGGGGGCAATCGGTGTCGCCATACTGGCCCGCGATGAAATGGAACGGAAAAAAACTACCGATTTCAAAGGCCACCGGATTTTAGCCGAACCAATCGTAACCACCAGTTTTGATTGTGACGGTTGCGCCAATCAATGCGAAATAGTAGAGTTGCGGCAGGCAAATTTATTGGTCGCCTGTCTCGGTGATCGGGGTAATTAATGGAATCCACGGGTCAATGAGATGGCGGATCCGGCTATTCAGGCGGGTTAATTCAGTTAACAGTGTACA
>JBJKPO010000061.1:0-4517 GCA_046706235.1 Bacillota bacterium
TGACATTTGACCTTGGACATTAAACATTTGACTGTTATTTTTAGTCACTCGACTAAAAATAAAAACCTCTTCGAAAAGAGGCTGAACAAGGCCTCTCATCTCTCAGGAATACCTGCTGGATTTGGCACCTTAATTCTTATCCGGTTAGTATGGTAACTAAAACCGCCAACCGGCTTTTCCAAATAGGTTGCCGAGGTTTCATCGGGCCAGTCCCTCCGCCTCTCTTGATGAGGATCCTTAATACTATTTAATTACATTGGTTTTAGTGTACCATGATGTAATTCGACTGTCAATAATGGTTATCGTCCGATTATTATAAATATATAATAGTTAATCACTTTTTTTCGGCGCGGATGTTATTTTACGTTCCTGAATGTTTGATGTGGTAGAATTTAATTCATATAATGATTTACTATCTAATTCCTTGGTTAATTTATTTACTGTCAGATGTTTTTAAAAGACCTCGTTATCTTTTTTCAATTGCAGCGGCATGGTGGCCACCACAATGTGTTTATGGGTCAATAAATCTCGTTCGATAAATACCCGGCTTTGATTATGTAAAAAAATCTGCCACCAGGTTTTAACCGCAAACTGGGACAAAATTACCGTGATCATATCTCCTTTGGTATAACTATGTTCTTCATAAGACTCGATAAATTCCAACAATGGTTCAATAACTTTCCGGTATGGCGAATATTTGATAATTAAGGGAATATTGGTATGCAACATCTGCCATCGTTCCCTAATCCTTCTTTCGCTTTCGGCATTAGTGGCTACATTGAAAGCGACAATATTATTGGAAATGGTTTTAGCGTAACGTAAAGCCCGGATACTCGATTTATTAATGCTTTCGATGGGAACAATCACATGATTGCGGTAGGTATCCTTGGATAAATCGATAGATTCCAATTCTTCCTGGTCAAACCGTAACTGCAGGGCTACCGCTAAATAATGGCGTTTAATCCGTAAAAAAATGAACATTAAAATTGGAATGGCAATGACGACAATCCATGCTCCCATAAAAAACTTGGTATTACCGATTATTAAAACCGTAATCAAGGTTACCAATGCGCCGAAACCGTTGATTATGGCTTTATAACGCCACCCCTTTTCCTTGGCGCGAATCCAGCGAACGAACATTCCCGCCTGAGATAAAGTAAAAGAAATAAAGACTCCAATGGCATATAATCCGATTAACTGAGTAACGCTTGCCTTGAATGCGATAATGAGTAAACCGGCGATTATGGTTAATATTAGTATGCCGTTGGAATAACTTAAACGTTCGCCACGGGTTGACAACTGTCTGGGCGCATAACCATCCCTGGCCATCAAGGAAATTAGCATCGGAAAACCCGCGTAAGCGGTATTGGCGGCCAATGCTAAAATAATCATGGTGAAAATTTGAGTAAAATAATACATAAAATTGTGACCGCCAAAAACCAACGCGCTAATTTGGGAAAGAACTGAGTTGTGTTCCAGCGGAGCGACATGATAAAGACTCGCCAGGTAGGAAATCCCTCCGAACAGTATTAAAACGATTAAGGATATCAATAATAACACAGTATTTGCCCGTTTGGGAGAGGGCTCTTTAAAATTCGGCACCGCGTTGCTTACCGCTTCGACACCGGTCAACGCGGCACACCCCGATGAAAATGCTTTTAAAACAAGAAAAACAGTCAAAGGTTGCAAACCGGCCGTTGGAATATTCAGAGGTTCTTGCGGAATTATTCCCAGTATTTTCACCTTAACTACTCCGACAATAATCATTGTAATTAGAGCAAACATAAATGCATAAGCTGGAAAACCGAATAATTTGGCCGATTCTCGAATTCCTCGTAAATTACCGATAAAAATCAATAATAAAATTCCTAATGCCAGCCAAATTTGATAATTAAGCAAAAATGGGAAAGCGGAAGCAATATTAAATACTCCCGAAGAGATGCTGACTGCAACCGTTAGAATATAATCAATCGCCAGAGCGGATCCGGCGGCAACTCCCGCATACGGGCCTAAATTATCGGAAGCAATGGTATAAGCTCCGCCCCCGCCCGGATAAGCATTAATAGTTTGACGGTAGGAAAATATCAATACCGCCAGTAATCCGATAATCGCCCAGCAGATACCGATTAGCGGTTTAAATGCCAATAATCCGACCACGGGAACTAAAACCACCAGAATTTCTTCAGTAGCGTATGCTACCGAGGAGATGGCATCGCTGGACAAAATGGGTAATCCCCAAAAAATACTGTATTTTTCATCTTTCAAGGCCTCATTTTCCAGCGGTCTTCCGATTAACAACCTTTTTAACCACTTCATTGTCCGATCGCCTCTCAATTTACTAGAACTTTGTTACTATTCAGTTATTCGGAACAAACAAGACATAAAAAAACTACTCCAACGAGGTTCCATGGTGTAGTTTTACCGCGCCATCAGAATCCTTATTATACCAAAACAACCAACTAACTACATTGAGCATTTTAACCATGATGTTTAATTTACCACCATTTCCCGAGAGTAGCAATATTGTATTTCGTTAAAATTTAGATTGTCATGATTATTTATTGGCAATAGCGGAGATATGGGTTCCTTAATCTCACTCAAGCTATCATTTGTATAATTTTACGTTTATATTATTCCGGCAAATAGTTTTACCGGTAAAAACTACGTTAATACTCATCTGGTAAAAGCGGTGTGAAAAACCCTAAATAATAGCAGTACTCGCGTTATCGTGACGCGTGCGATTTTTTACCGCCTCCTTCGGGAGGCGAAGAGTTCGCGCCTTAAAGTGCGCGAGTGATACTCATTAACTATTAAATTGGGTTTATCACAACTCTAATAATTGTAATTAATTAGTCTGAAATGATATAATGATTGACAGATCAAGTTCATTCCGGTTTACATTGAGGGAGGGAGTTTCATGAAATATTTGGTCATTTTAGGAGACGGCATGGCGGATTATCCGGTTACGAAGTTGGACGGCAAAACGCCGTTGCAATGCAGCCGTAAACCGAATATCGACCGGCTGGCCCGAACGGGTGAATCCGGTTTGGCGCGCACTGTTCCTCCTGGGTTACCTCCGGGAAGCGATGTCGCCAATTTGTCGGTGATGGGTTACGACCCCCAAGTTTATTACACAGGCCGGTCGCCGCTGGAAGCGGTAAGCATCGGGGTCGACTTGGCATGCGACGATATTGCCTTCAGATGCAATCTGGTTACTCTTTCCCCCGAACCGGAATATGAAGACAAATCAATGGTCGACTACAGTTCGGATGAGATTACCACCCCGGAATCAAGCCGGTTGATCGCGGCGATTGCTTCCAATTTAAATTCGGATTCATTTTCCTTTTATCCGGGAATCAGTTACCGTCACCTGATGGTATGGCATCAGGGCCCGGCCGATAGCAAACTCACGCCCCCCCACGATATCTCCGATAAAAAGATCAAACCATACCTTCCCGGAGGAAACGGTTCCCCGGTTTTACTCGATCTCATGAAACGCAGCCGGGCGATCCTGGAAGATCATCCGGTGAACCGGGACCGGATTGGGCGGGGCTTGCGCCCGGCGACCTCCGTCTGGCTATGGGGCCAGGGCAAAAAACCAAGCATCCCGAGCTTTTACGAAAAATATAAATTACACGGCTCCGTCATCTCCGCGGTGGACTTGGCGAAAGGATTGGGGATCTGCGCCGGGTTGAAGGTCATCGACGTTCCGGGCGCCACCGGCAATGTTCATACCAATTTCAAAGGCAAAGCCGAGGCTGCCCTGCAAGCTTTCAAGGAGGGGCAGGATGTAGACTATCTGCACCTCGAAGCTCCCGACGAAGCGGGCCACCGGGGCGAAGTCGACAATAAGATTAAATCGATTGAAAAAATCGATAGCGAAGTTTTAGGTACGATTTTGGCCGGTTTGCCGGAAATTACCCCCGAATATAAAATCATGATCCTGCCGGATCACCCCACTCCGCTCAGCTTGAAAACCCATGTCGCCGATCCGGTGCCATATATTATTTATCAATCAAACCGCCCCAAAGATTCGGGAATCGATAACTATAACGAGGAAACTGTCCGCCAATGCGGGATTTATCTTGAAAAAGGGTATACGTTGATGGATCGGGTTATAAATCTGTAAAGCACGAGAGGGTGGCTGGTGAACCCGGGATCAACTCATCCCTTTAGTTACCTGGTTGCGATTCGGTGGTTATGGGGCTTTCCCTTCTCTTGGAAAAGAAGGGAATGATGATTTACCATGGTTTTAGTACTTTAATATTATAAAAGCAAGAGATTTCAACCGGTCAATAAGACCGGTTTTTTAATTGACAAGCAGTGAAAGTGATGCTTTGGATGCCTAAAAATACCCCTTGCCCCTGTATATTAGGGGTAACCACCATCCGTTGCAGCCTAAATTCAAATCGGTTGGAGTCGGACAAGTTAAAAATGGTTGATTCACTTCGAAGCATGGTGGTTTCCCTTTTTTTTCAGGGGCAAGGGGTCAATAGGCCACTTTTTTCTCTTATTAA
>JBJKPO010000062.1:0-13828 GCA_046706235.1 Bacillota bacterium
TTACATACAGCGGTTTGGCGAGGCTTGATGACCGGGCCGAAAACTGCAAAAAGTCAATAGCCGCTTTTCGATTGGCCTTATCGGTTTTTATTAAGGAGAACATGCTACTGGAGTACGGTATCACCCAGGAACAATTGGGAAATATCTATTTTCTGCTTGCCGAAGTGGAAGACCAGGCGGAAAATTACCGTAAAGCGGCTGAAAGTTATGAAGGAGCCATCAATATATATACCAGCGAACGTTTTCCGGGGGATTATCTCACCGCTAAACTCAATTTGGGCGCTGCCTATAGCAAGCTGGCCGGAGTAAAAGGCGGAGCGGAGAATCACCGCAAAGCAATTCTTGCTTATGAAGACGCTCTTAAGGTGGACGTTTTGAGCCAGATGCCGGTTGAATACGCCACTGCCCAAAATAACCTCGGTAACGCTTATCAACAACTCGCCGTATCCGAGAAAGATTCCGAGAACTGCAAAAAGGCCGTCAGGGCTTATGAGGAGGCCCTATCAGTTTGTTCGCTTGATTATTTCCCGTTAATTTATGCCGATACCGAGCGGAACCTCGGCGCCGCCTATTATACGCTGGCTGAGTTTGAAAACAAGGCTTGGAATTACCAAAAGGCGATCTGGGCCTTTAAGGAAGCGCTAAAGGTTTATAATCTTAATTTACCGATACAATATGCGACTATTCAAACCAGACTGGGGGATATTTATACCAGGCTCGCCGATTTAGGAGAAGAGGGTGATAATCTCCGGTTCGCGGTAGAATGTTATCAAGAGACGCTCAAGGTTTGGGACCCGGGCGACCATCCCCTGCAATATGGAAACATTCAAGCCAGTATCGGCAATAACCAACTGAGACTGGCCGCAATCGAGGACATGGCTTTTAACTGTCACCGGGCAATCCAAAGTTACCGGGAATCGTTAACGATCTATACAATTGCGGATTGGCCAAAGGATTACGCCGTTATTCATCGAAATTTAGGCCGCGCTTATTATAAATTAGCCTCCCTGGAAGATAAAATTCAAAATTGCCGGGACGCGACGCAAAGTTATTGCCGGGCCTTGGAAGTATATACCCCGGATCAGTTCCCTCTGGAATATGCTTTGACTCAAACCGAACTTGGGGAAACATACGATTTATTGGCTGAATATGAGGAACCGGCTTCCAATTATGGAAAATCAATCAATGCAATGCAGCAAGCATTTAAAATATATAACAGCCGCCATTTGAAAAAACGCAATGCCGGCCCGGATACGGTTAAGGAAGCCGTGAATATCGTCAGCCGGTTGGGAGATCTTTATAGTAAGTTGGCCGGGTATGAAGATTGTTGCCAAAACTTGCGGGAAGCGGCGGGGGCATATACCAAGGCCCTGGAATTGATAACGCCGGACAGTTTCCCGTTGCAGTATGCCGTTTTGTATTTCCGGCTTGGCGAAGTATATGTCGGATTAAAAGAATTCGGCGATGGCAATGTTCATTGCCGTAAAGCCATCGAGTGTTTCCGTGAAGCGATTAAAATATATACACCTCAAAGCTTTTCGATGGATTACGCGATTACCCAATTGCATTTGGGGAATGTCTTCCATGGTTTGGCGGAGACCGATAATCGAATCGAGGATTGTTACGCCGCGCTGGATGCTTATCGCGAAGCTTTGATATATTTGACCATCGACTGTTCCCCGCAAAATTACGCCGAGATTCATACCAATACGGGCGCAATTTATAAACTGTTGGCAGTCCTTGAAGATCAAACAGCCGGTTACCTTCAAGCAATTCAAAGTTATAATGAAGCCTTGATAATTTATACCATCGACGGTTTTCCGACACAATACGCCGCTATCCAACAAAACTTGGGCGATATTTTTATCAGGCTGGCCGAAGCTACGGAGCCTTTAGTGAATTATCAAAAAGCCATTTCCCGTTATGGAGAAGCGTTAAAGGTAATAAACGCAGATAATTTTCCGGGCCGGTATGCCGCGATCCAAAACAATATCGGTTTTACTTATGCCGAGCTGGCCAAAATCAAGGATTCTTCCGTTAATTACCTGAAATCAATCGAATATTATCAAAACGCTATTCAACTTTATAATGGAGAGGATTTCCCGTTCGATTACGCAAAAATCGTATATATTCTGGGCGATTTATACTACCAGCTATCCCTGATTCAACCTGAAGTTGAGATTTTAAACCAGGCGCTCAACCATTATACCGGCGCGCTTCAAGTATATACTTGCGAATCATTTTCCAGCCAATACGCCGCAATCAACCAAAAACTCGGGATCATTTACGATACTCTCGCGGAATATGAAAATAAAACTCAAAACGTCCAAAATTCAATAACCGCTTTCAAGGAATCCCTTAAAGTGTATTCCCGGAATTTAGTCAAGGAATATGCCGTTACCCATAATTACCTGGGTTATGCCTATCTGAAAATGGGCGAAACCGAAGATCGGGTCGGAAACTGCAAGTTAGCCATCGAATCCTTTCAGGCGGTCCTTAATATGATGTTGCTCGAACAGCTGCCGTTGGATTACGCCGATATCCGCCATAACCTGGGTAATGCCTATCTCAATCTCATCCAGAATGAAACTGTGCCGGAGACAATTATCGAATATTGTAATCAAGCGATTCAAAACCTGACGGAAGCCTATAAATTACAGCCGTTCGAATCCTGTCCGGTCCAACGGGCTTCCAACTGTTATGAGTTGGGAATAGCTTACCAGCGATTGGCTGATGTTACCGATATGCTTCCTAATTGTTATAAAGCCATCAATGAATATGAAGAGGCTTTATTGGTTTATACCATCGACGACTTTCCGGTGGAATTCGCCACGACTATGCATAATCTCGGTAATATTTATCTGGATATGGCCCGGATGGAAGCAAAGAAAGAAAATTTGGAGGCGGCGATTCATTGCTATGAAGGGGCCCTTATCGTAAGAACGGTGAGTTTTTTGCCCGCGGAATATGCGGCGACTCAACAGTGTCTTGGCCGGGTTTATTAAGAATTGGCAGGGATCGATCAACCCCGGTTTAATTTCAAAATGGCCATTGAAGCTTATTCGGAGACCCTCAAGGTAAATAAACCGGATAATGCGCCGGAAGATTACGCGGCATTACGATACTGCCTGGGGAAAGCATACTTGAAATTGGCCGTTTTTGAAGAACAGGCGATCAATTGCAGCCGTGCTATCGGGGCGTTTATTGAAACCTTGAAATACTGGAATTTAAATAATTTTCCAAATGAGTATGCCGCGGTACAATTTCAACTGGGAAATGCTTATCTTAAGCTGGCTGAAAACGAGAACCGGCTTGAAAACACCAAGCGCGCAATTAAAGCATACCGCGAAGCGCTTCGAACGGAAAACTCGCCATCTCTGCAATACACCTTAATTCATGGGAATTTGGGGGCGGCTTACCGTAACCTGGCGGAACTTGAAAACAAGGCCGAAAATTGTAAAAACGCGATTGCGGCGTTTCAAGAGGCTTTGAAACTATACGCCAAAGACGATTACAGTTACGAGTATGCCGTTGTTCAATATAAATTGGGTTCACTCTATAGTTCGCTGGCGGAAGTGGAGGATAAAACCGAAAATTGTAAAAAGGCGATTGATACTATCAAAGAAGCTTTACGGATCATGACTTATGACCGTTATCCCCGTGATTTCGCCGCTTCCCAGTTGAAACAGGGAGATGCTTACAGCCAGTTGGCGGAGATGGAGAATACGTCCATTAATTACAACCGGGCCATTAAAGCATATGAAGAGGCATTGAAGGTTTATAATCTCGGGGAATATCCGCCGGAATTCGCCCAAACCCATAATAACTTGGGTTTGGTTTATAGCAGGCTTGCCGAGGTGGAAGATAAAGCCGAGAATTACACTAAAGCCATTTTGGAGTATCATGAAACATTAAAAGTATATTCCATCAAGGAATTTGCGATGTCTTACGCCGCGATTCATAGAAATATCGGGGCTGCTTATCTTACTCTGGCGGAGTTCGGCAACAAGGGCGATAATTGTAAGAAAGCCATCAGCGCGTTGAAAGAGGCTTTACGGGTCTATCTAAAAGAGATCTTTCCGCTGGAATACGCTCTGACCCACAACAATCTGGGTAATGCTTATAAACGGATGGCTGAAGTGGAAAACCGGACCGAAAATTACAATAAGGCGATTGACAGTTATGAAGCGGTTATCAGTATTTATAACAACGAACGCTTCCCATCCAGTTATGCGACGGCCCAAAGTAATCTGGGCATCGCCTACCTCAGATTAGCGGAAATTAAAGATACCGAGGACAATTGTGTCAAGGCCATCGCCGCCTACGACAACGCCCTCAAAATTTATTCCTTGCAACTATCGCCGGTGGAATATGCCGCTACCCAAAATTACCTGGGGAATGCATACCACCGGTTGGGGGAAACCCAGAGGAGCGCTGAGATTTGCCATAAGGCCGTAGAAGCTTACCAAGAGGCCCTTAAAGTGAATACTTTACAGGCTTTTCCAATCCAATACGCCTTGACCCATAAGAATTTAGGAGTGGCTTACGGGGCTCTTGCCAAATTGGAAGACAAAGTGGAGAATGGTAAAAAATCAATCGGATCCTTTCAAGAAGCGCTCATTGTTTACCGGCTTAAAGCGCCGGTCCAACACGCCATTATCCAAAATAAACTGGGCCAGGCTTATATTTCCCTGGCAGAGGTTGAAGATAAGGCGATCAATTGCAGACGGGCCATCGAATGCCTGTTGGACGCGCTTAAGGTAAGGACCCTGGAAAACTTCCCGATTCAATACGGCACATCGCAATTCAACCTGGGAAACGCTTATCAAATGCTGGCTGAGGTTGAAGAACCATCTTTAAACTATCACAATTCTATTCAGGCTTTTCATGAGGCTTTAAAGGTATGGAATATGGAACGATATCCGGATGAATACGCCCTTACTTATAATAATCTTGGGAATGCCTATCTTAAACTCGCTCAGATCGATTCGAAAGCAGCCGGTTATCAGAAAGCGATTGGCGCTTATGTGGAAAACTTAAAAGTGAATAACTGGCAGACTGCTCCGGTTGAGTTTGCAAAAACTCAAAGTAATTTAGGCATTGCTTACAGTCTGCTCGCGGAGATCGATAATAAGGTCGGCAATTGCCGGAAGGCTATAAAAGCGTTCCGGGAAGCTTTAAAGGTTTATAACCCCGGAAATAATCCGGCGGATTATGCCGTGACCCTGAATAATCTGGGGACTGTCTATAATAAACTGGCGGAGGAAGAGGAGCGGGGCGATTGCTATAAAAGGGCAATTGAAGCGTACGAGGGCGTTCTTGAGGTGTATATCAGCGAACAATACCCGGCGGATTACGCCAAGGCCCAAATGAATCTGGGAACGGCTTTTCGAAGTTTAGCGGTCATTAAAGATACGGTTGAGAATTGCAACAAAGCGGTTACCGCTTTCGAAAATGCTCTTAAATTTTATACGGCGAAACATTTACCCAATGAATACGCCGTTATTCAGCATAATTTGGGCAATGTGTATCTTATTTTAGCAGCCAGTGAAAATTCCAAGGCAATTAAAAGCAACTATTGTAAAAAGTCGATCCAATGTTTTAAGGATGTATTCAAGGTAAAAACGATTGATGATTACCCGGGTAATTATGCCGCCGTTCAACTGGAATTGAGCAAGGCTTATTGCCTGGCGGCCGAAATTGAAAACAAACCGGACTATTATAATATGGCAATTAGTGCTTATGAGGAAGCGCTGAAAGTTTATAACTTCGAAACCTTCACCCATGAGTACGGTCAAACGCGTAAGAACATGGGTTGTGTTTACCGATCTTTAGCAAAGATGGAAGGTAATGGAGTATACTATCAAACCGCGGCCCAATCCTATGAAGAGGCGCTTAAGGCGTATATGGCCAAAAATTTAGTGGTTGATTGCGCGGCGGTTCAAAATGAACTGGGTCAAGTCTATAGTATTTTGGCGGATATCGAAGGCGATACGATATTTTGCCATAAAACGATTACCGCTTATCAGGAAGTATTGAAGGTTTGGACCAGAGAAATCGACCCGTTACGCTATGCAGTCACCATATTTGACATGGGTAAGGAATATACCCGGTTAGCCGCGGTTGAAGAGCCTTTATTAAATACCCGTCACGCGATTAACGCATTTTTAGGGGCTTTGGATGTTTATACGTCGCAGGAATCACCGTCGGAATATCGTAAAATACAGATGGAACTCGGGAACGCCTATTACAATCTCGCGCTGGTAACTAGAGACGCCGTGGATTGTAAAAATGCAATCTTTGCTTATGAAGACGCCCTTAAACTGATTGATCCCGACCAGTCCGACGCTAATTATTACGATATTCAAAAAAATCTCGGAGTGGTCTATAATTTACTGGCGGAGCTCGAGAACAAGGCTGAATATTATAATAAATCGATTAGTACCTTGAAAGCAATGAAGACTTACCGTTTTAAATCTCCGGATCAATATGCCGCGGTCCGGGCCAACCTGGGTAATGCCTATTTAAAATTAGCTCAAAGCCAGGAAACTTACCTTAACTTAAAACGGGCCATCGAAGCTTTCGAGACCGCGCTTAAGAAAAAAGCGTTTCGAAAGTACCGGGAACAATATTTACAGACCGTTAATCAATTGGCCAGTTCCTATTGCATGTTGGCGGAAGTTACCGACTCGTTGCGATATTTCAAAAAGGCGGTCAAGTTTTACCGGGAAGCCAGCAAAGTGATTTCCCAGGAACAGTACCCACTGCAATATGCCGCTGCTCAAGTCAACTTGGGAAATGCATATTTTGCGCTGACTAAAGACCGGTATGACCGTGAAAACTGTCAAAAAGCGGTTTATGCCCTGGAAGAGGCCTTGAAATATCAAATCGATAACGGTTCACCTCCGTTAAAGTATGCGTCGGTCTTAAATAATCTGGGATGCGCTTGTTATATTCTGGCATGCGGCGAGGTTTCGGGTAAAAGTAAAATTGTCCGCTCAGCCTACCGTGAGTTACATAAAGCCGGTGAATTTGAACAGATTCCGCCGCGCTATACTTATGCGCAATATAATTATAATGTTGAACCGGATTACCCTACGGTTACAGTTTTGGAAGATAAGGCCAATTATTGCAAACGCGCTATTGAAGCCTTTAAGGAAGCGTCGCGGATTTATACCAAAGACAATTTTCCAATGGATTACGCCATGGTCCGGAATAATCTAGGAATTGCCTATTTTCGTTTAACCGAGGTGGATTATCAGGTCAGAAACTTTAAGGAGGCCATTAATGCGTTTCAAGAAGCCTTGGAAGTTTGGAACGTGGAATTGCTTCCGATTCTTAGCGCCAACACTTACAATAACCTGGGCAATGCATATTTAAAAATAGCTAAAATTGAAGATCAAGTCGACAACTCGCGAAACGCCGTTCAAGCCTTTGAAAAAGCCCTGGAAATTTACATTTTGGAACGTTTCCCGCTGAATTACGGGATAACCCAGGATAATTTAAAAAATGCCTATGGTATGATCGGAGAGATTGAGAATAGTTTGGAGATTTATAAGCGAACTTTTGAGGCTTGCGAATCCGCCTTGCGGATTTTTACAAAACAACGCTTCCCCAGAAAATACCGGTTGTTGAAATACGAGGTCGATAACCTGGTTAAATTGTTGATTTATAAATAAAAACGGATGGTTTGGTGAAACAATGACGAGTATTCCAGAAGTCTTAACCGACGAGTGCCAACCGGCCCGGCCAATGTCGGAGGTTTCTTCCGTAGAACCAATTTTTACGGGGGAGATTGGTTGCGCTTTAATTAGCAACGATAAATCCGGCATTAGTAATTATCAATTTCTTTCGGTTTTGGAAAGCGCTCTGCATCGTAAAGGGTTTAAAACTTTACGGCTTCGCGATCAAATCAATTCGAACAGCGATTATTTTTTAAAACTGGAAGAAATCGCCACCAATTTCTCCTTGGTAATCGTAATTTTAGATGGGTTGAGCCCGGATGTTTTATTTGAACTCGGGTTTTTTCAGGGTTCGGAAAAACCGGTGATCGTTTTCCAATCATTAAATGCGGAAATTAATGTGAAATCCTGGTTTCGGTCGCCGGAACACTCCGGGGTGGGAGCCATTCTTTTCAGTAAAATAAAAAATCCGGAAATTAATTTGACGTTACATTTTCCTGATTTTTCCAATAAAAGGGTACTTGTTTACGGCGAAGCTGTCAAGGAAACCGACCCAACTCATCCGTTACAACTCTTGCGGGAAGAATTGACGCAAAATTCCGACCGGATCGTGGCCGCCATCTTTCAGGGATTAATTCGGAAATTAAACATTACCGCGGACCCGGAAATTACTGCAATCCTTAAACAAGTGGCCGAATCTTACCTTGGTATCGTTGATCTCATTCCGGAGCAATTAACTAGTCTATATCGCCAAATCAAATCAATTATTGACAATAAGGGATTTGAAGTTCCTTATGAGATTTCCGGCATGTTCGCGGCAACGGCGGCCCTTTTGGGAAGTAACAGCGACATGAGATTTTCCGCCGGTTCGATTTCCCATCTTAATTTTGCGCTTGGCATCTATCAAGATATGTTAGCCAATCTTCCAGTTAAGGAGAAGTTGGAACTATGGACGGATTTACACCGGAAGATCGGTTTTATTTATACCGGACTGGCAAAACTGCAATTAAAAAGTGAAAATTGTAAAAATGCGCTCAAGGCGTATCGTGAGGCTTTAAAACATCTTACACCGGATTTTTTGGCAATGGATTATGGAATCGTTCAATATAATCTGGGGATCACTTATAGTATTCTTGCCATGGTTGAAGATAAAGCCCAGAATTATAAATTGGCGGTGGGCGCTTACCGTGAAGCTTTAAAGGTTATACGGATTGAACGGTTTCCGGTTGAGTATGCCATGATTCATAAAAATTTGGCAAATGTTTTTCATGGTTTGGGCGAAGCAGAGTCAAAGGCTGAAAATTGTAAACGGGCTATTAAAGCTTGTGAAGAGACTTTGAAAGTATATAACAGCACCGGTTATTCACTGGAATATGCCTCGGTCCAGAATATTTTGGGTAAAATATACGGTACTTTGGCTGAGGTGGAAAGCAAACCGATTAATTTAAAATTAGCTCTTACCGCTTTTGAAGAGGTTATCAAGATTTATACCACGGCCCAGACGGCCTTGGATAGTTTACCGGTATTTAAAGAGATGGGAGTTACTTATTACAAACTGGCTGAAATTGAGGATGAAGTTGAAAACTGCAAGCTGGCGATCAAAATCTTCCAGGAAGCCTTAAAAATAAATATTGCACCAAGTGATTGTCCGCATGAATGTGCGATGATTCATAATGATCTTGGTAATGCTTTTTGCCGGTTAGCCCGCAAGGAAGACCGTTTCCGGAATTTAAAGAGCGCAATTACGGCCTTTAACGAAGGATTGAAACTAATCGATATGGAGCGATACCCGGTTCAGTATGCCGTTTTGCAACGAAATTTAGGTGTGGCTTACGGGATGTTCGCCGATATCGAAGATCGAACCTTAAACTATAAATTGGAAATCGAAGCTGAAAAAGAAGCCTTAAAGGTTTATTTAAAAGAGAGCTTCTCCCTTGATTACGCCAGGACTCAAAACAGCCTGGGGACGGCCTACTGTAACCTTGCCGAACTGGAAGATAAACGCGGGAATTATCAAAAAGCAATCCAGGCGTATCGGGGCGCTTTGAATATTTTCAGCAAAGAACGTTATCCCGTTGATTTTGTATCAACCCAGAATAACCTGGCTAAAATCCATTGCATCCTCGCCGGGATCGAAAATCCGGCCGACAATTATAAAAAAGCGATCCAGGCGTACCAGGAAATTCTTAATATATATACCCGGGATCGGTCTTCGAATGATTATGCTCAAGCCCAATCAAAGCTCGGCGAAACCTGTTTAAAAATCGCCGCAATTGAAAAATCGGCCGTATTTTGTAAACGGGCCGTCGAGTGTTTTATGGAAACACTGAAGCTGAAAACCATCGATTCCTTCCCGGTTGAGTATGCCATTGCTCAGGATAATCTGGGTAATTGTTTTCACTTGCTCGCCGATCTTGATAACATGGGGCCTAACTGTTTAAATGCGATTGCCTGTTTTAAGGAAGCCTTGAAAATAAATACTTCCGAAGCTTTTCCAATCCAGTACGCCTCGCTGCAAGACAGCTTGGGGAAGTCTTACCGAATGCTTGCGGAGATTGAGAACAAGAAAGAAAAATGCCGCTTGGCCATTGAAAGTTTTAAAGAAGCACTTAAAATAAGAGTTATCGACTGTTTTCCGGCCCAGTCCGCCACTTCATTGAATAGTTTGGGGATGGCTTATTATTCGTACGCCGAAATTGAGGACAAAGCCGAAAATAGTAAAAGGGCCATCGACAGTTTCAAGGATGCCTTGAAAGTCTATCACCAGGAGGATTTTCCCCAGGAATTTGCCATGGTGCAGCAAAATCTGGGTAATGTTTACTTACGACTGAGCGAGGTTGAAAGCAAACCGGTTAATTTAAAAAAGGCGATTGAAGTGTTCGAAGAGGCGCTCGGGGTTTACCCGATGGAGGAAAATCCGCTCCAGTTTACGGTCATACAAAACAGTATGGGTAATGTATATTCCAGGCTGGCTGAGATTGAAGACGCCGCCGTCAATTATAAATCGGCGATTCACTGTTATGAGAACGCCGTCAAAGTTAAGACCTTCGATAAATTTCCGATGGATTACGCCATGTTCCAAAACAGTTTGGGAAACTGCTATCATCAGCTTGCCGAATTCGAAGCGAAAGCCAGGAATAACCAAAAAAGTCTCGAAGCTTATCAGGGAGCCTTGAAAGTCTATACATTGGAACGTTTTCCGATGGTCTTCGGCATCACTCAAATCAATATCAAGGCTGTTTACTGCGACCTGGCCGAGGCTGAAAACCGGCCAGAATTGTACCGGAGCGCCTTCAAGGCTTACGAGGAAGCGCTGAAGGTGTTTACGGAGCAAAAATACCCGGAAAAGAACAAGATGATCAGGAATGAGATTAGAAAATTGGTGGAATTTTTGAAGGCTAAGAATTTGCTGTAATAGGCTACCGTTCCTTCCGGATTGCAATCCGGCGCATGAACCAGGTTATATCGCTGTCATTGACAGTGGTATTTTTTATCTCCAGCAACTTTTGGGATATATCGTTTCTTTCTTCGGCGGTTAGAGCGGTTTGGACAAACGGTTCGGCTTCCCAGATAGTGACAGTGTTAAGATAGAACCAGACGGCGGCCTGGCGGTTGGGGACCGGCAGGGTGGCGCATTCGTTGCAGATTACCCGGTAATCGTAAGTTCCGCCGGCCAATCGTTTGCCGGCGTAAAGCTCCGCCCCCTGGGTGGCGATCAGCCGGTCATTAATGTCCAGGTATTTCTCAAAAACGGGGAGGCCGGTTTCAATTCGTTCCACTTCTTCGATGAACAGGGTCCCGTCTGCCGGTAACTGGTCCGACCATTGATTTACCAAGGACACAATATTGCCTAAATGTGATAGTAAAAAACGGCCGTACATGGTTTCTCCGGAAACCGGAAAAGGCGCCATGGTTATATCATGCTTGAGGAATCGATATAATGTAAAACGCTCCCGGGCAAGGGCCAGAAAATTATCGGAGACATCCAAACCGTAAACATTATTGCAACCCAAGGCTTCCGCCAGCATGGTGGTCGTGAACCCCGGCCCGCATCCCAAATCGATGCCCGATTGAGACGGTTGCTCGAGATGATTGCGGATAAATTGAATTGCTAGCGGGTTAAAAAATTTGGCGATTTCCTCAAGCCGCTCCGCGGCAGTGTTACTGGTTCCAAATGTATAGCGCATTTTATATCAATTCTCCTCCCCCGGATAAGCCGAAATGCCTTTTTTCATAACGCTTTTAAAGCCACGGTATTTTATCGGCGTCATCGCCCCGCAGGACCGGGGTAAGCTTGCTTCGCAACGGTTCCGGGACTTCTTTCAGCTTTAATTCGTCCACTTTTTTTAGTTCCAGCGTTTCGACCCGTAGCCGCCCGGCCAGCTCCTTGATGGTATATCCCTGATTTTTACGTAATTCCTTGACTTTTTTATTTTCCAAGCCGAAACCAAAGATCATATCTGATTACTCCTTACGTATAGAGTATAATTGCGATATTAGAATTCGCGATAGATAAAGGATCATCCTGCAGTTTGTTTAATTCTAATTAACTTTTCTTGTCAATTTGTATAATTTTGATTAACGTTATGAAAACTCGCAGGAGTAAAAAAAATTTTTAGCGAATTTGTGAATCAGTTTTATTTAAGGAGGAGTTTGGATGTTTGAGTTGACGGTTCGTCAAAGGATCGCCGCCCTGATTTTATTGGTTTTCCTGGGAGTGGGCGGTTTTTTAATTTTTATAAACCGGAATGGCCATTATTCGAAAGTTTATAGCGAACCGGCGTCTTTATCTAAAATATACGTGCATGTTTGCGGTGCCGTGGAAAAACCGGGCATTATTCAAGTAAAACCGGAAACCAGAAAATACGAATTACTGAGTTTAGCCGGAGGAGCATTGCCGGATGCGGATTTAAGCCGGGTGAATCTGGCGGAATATGCGCTGGACGGGGAACAAATCTATGTTCCCAAGAAAGGGGAGACTCGTAAACCGCTTAAAAAAACTAGCAGCATCCGTAGTCAAAAGTCACAACCATCAAAATCAATGGTCGTGAAACCTAAAGTAGTCTGGCCGCTTGATATAAACATTGCCACCGTCGTGGAACTGGAGAGTGTTCCCGGTATCGGACCGGGGCTGGCGGGAAAGATTATCCAATACCGGAACAAGCACGGCCGTTTCCAGGTATATGAAGATTTGATAAAAGTCAATGGGATCGGCGACTCGAAATTGGATAAATTCCGGCGCTTTCTCGGTGTAAAATGAAGCTAAGGTTCGGGTTATTAGGATTTATCGCGGTCGTGTCGGGAATATTAACCGCTGCCGCAATCAAAGTTGATTCGTTATATTGGCTTTTATTCGGATTATCCGCTATCACGTTGGGATTAATCGTGTTTATCAATAAACGGCAACTGCCCTGGTGGATTATCTTTCTTTGTTTCCTGGGTTGCGGCGGATTTTTATTCGGTTCATCAAGGGCGGAATATTTGACGGAGCTAAACATAAACCGGGATTATGACGGTAAAACGGTGATATTGGAAGGCTTCCAATCGGAACCGGCGGTTTCCACCCGCTACGGGTACCGTTTCAATTTTAAAATTAAACCGGCGCGGCAGCAACGGCCGCTAGGATGCATCAGCGTAACCGGCCGTTATCCGCCGCCGCCCGGCTGGTACGGTAAAAATATGCGTATCAAGGGTAGATTCAAGGCGGTTGCCGGTATCGGGTCAACTTTTCCGGACGGTTTCGAAAAACTGCGCATTTCCGGCATGCTGTCCCTTAAAGACCGGCCGAAGTCGGCGGCTGGTTGGGGACTTTCCCGGCCATACATATGGGCGCATCGCGTCCGGGAAATCCTGATCGCCCAGGGAACCAAGGTCCTGAAGCCACTCAACGCCGGCTTGCTTCACGGCATGATTTTTAATAATCCCATCAATGACTCTTTCGACTCGAGTATAACCGGCGATATGAGGCGTACCGGGACCATTCATTTATTGTCGGTATCGGGGTTGCACGTGGGATTCATCGTAATCGGGGTTGGTTTTTTACTGGGATTATTCCGGTTTTCCAAAAAATGGCGAATAATCCCTTTGACGATCATAGTCTGGTTTTATATATTAATGACCGGGATGAACCCGCCGGTGCTGCGTGC
>JBJKPO010000063.1:0-4694 GCA_046706235.1 Bacillota bacterium
GGAGGAATTGATCGAAATCAACCGCCGGATTTACGATATCGGTATTAAACTGGGAAAAACGGTAATAGCCACCGGTGATGTTCATTTTTTGGAACCTCATGAAGAAATTTTCCGGCGGATCCTGCAATTGGGGCAAGGGTACGAAGGCGCGGACCTTCAAGCTCCGTTATATTTTAGAACCACCGAGGAAATGCTCCGGGAGTTTTCATATTTCGAACCGGATGTTGCCGACCAAGTGGTGATTAAAAACCCCGGAATACTGGCGGAACAGATTGAAGATATAAAACCAATTCCCAGCCAATTTTGCCCGCCGCAAATCCCCGGCGCGGAGGAGGAGATCCGGGAAATGTCATACCGGCGGGCAACTGAATTATACGGCGATCAACTCCCCCTGATTGTTAAAGAACGGTTGGATTGGGAACTGCAAAGCATCATTGGCCACGGTTACGCGGTATTATATTTAACCGCTCAAAAACTGGTAAAAAAATCGTTGGATGACGGTTATTTGGTCGGATCGCGCGGTTCGGTCGGCTCTTCATTCGTCGCCACGATGTGTGGGATAACTGAAGTCAACCCGCTGCCGCCACATTATTATTGCGTCGAATGCCGCTTTAGCGAATTTTCGGAGACCGGCGCGTTACGTTCCGGTTACGATCTGCCGTCCAAGACTTGTCCGGGTTGCGGCCGACTCCTGACCAAAGAAGGCCAGGACATTCCTTTTGCTACTTTTATGGGATTTGAAGGTGACAAGGAACCGGATATTGACTTGAATTTCTCCGGTGAATATCAACCGATGGTCCATCGTTATACCGAGGAATTATTCGGGAAGGATCGTGTTTTCAGGGCGGGGACCATTACCGGATTGGCCGAAAAGATGGCTTTCGGTTTTGTAAAGGGATATATGGAAGCGAAAGGAATTAAGTTGCGTCAGGCGGAAATTAATCGCCTGGTGAAAGGTTGCACCGGAGTACGGCGTTCCACCGGGCAACATCCCGGGGGTATGTATGTGTTGCCGCGTGATCAGGAAATCTATAATTTTACTCCGATTCAGTATCCCGCTAATGATAGAAAAGCAGAATGGATCACCACCCACTTTGACTACCACGGTGCTTTGGAAGGCCGGTTGGTTAAACTCGATATTCTCGGTCACGATGATCCCACGGTGATTCGAATGTTACATGATTTGACCGGGGTTGATCCCCGTTCGGTTCCATTGGATGACCCCCGGACGATGAAGCTATTTTCCTCAGCTGAACCGCTGGGGATTACCGCCGCGGTTTTGGGTTTTGATTTGGGAACTTTAGGCATACCGGAATTCGGCACCGGATTTGTCCGTCAAATGTTGGAGGAGACCCGGCCGACCACCTTCGCGGAGTTGATATACATATCCGGGCTTTCACACGGGACCGGCGTTTGGCTTGGAAATGCCCAGGAATTAATCAAAAGTAAACTCGCTACCCTGTCGGAGGTTATTTCAACCAGGGACGACATTATGAATTTTTTGATTATCAAGGGCCTTCCTTCTAAAGCTTCCTTTAAAATCATGGAAAAAGTCCGTAAAGGGAAAGGGCTGGCTCCGGATGAGATTCAAATCATGAAGGAACACCGAATTCCGGACTGGTATATTGATTCCTGCCAAAAAATCAAATATATGTTTCCCAAGGCCCACGCCGTGGCTTATGTGATGAGCGCTTTTCGGATCGCTTATTTTAAGGTCAATTTTCCGGAAGCATTTTATGCGACATACTTTTGGGTCCGCGCCGATGAATTCGATGCCGATCTTGTAATTGGCGGTGAACGGGCCGTAAAAATGAGCCTGGAAAAAATCCGTCTCAAGGGAAACGAAGCGACCCAAAAGGAGAAAAATCTGGAAACAATTCTGGATATGGTATTGGAGGCGATGCTACGCGGGATCCGGTTTTTACAGGTTGATATCTACCAATCCGATCCTCAAAAGTTTTTAATAACTCCCGAAGGCCTTTTACCGCCGTTGGCATCATTGCAGGGGGTGGGTGAAAATGCCGCCAAATATCTTGCGGCGGCACGGAAAGAGGGCCGGTTCATTTCGATTGAAGATTTGAAAAATCGCGCCCGGTTAAGTTCGGCGGTAATCGAAGTATTGCAAAAGCATGGTTGTTTGGAAGGTATGTCCGAGAGTGCTCAATTGGCGTTGTTTTAATTCGGATCAAAAATGGGATTTGTAATATATGACAAAATATAAAAATACCAATTTGCGGTGGATGAGTTAAATGCAAATTGGTATTATAATTGTCTTTATTTTACTTTGGCGGGTATAAATAAATCAATTAACCCGATCACCAGTGATGCCAGTAAAGCGCCAATAATTGAAACCGACATTCCCGGTACGATAAATTGGGTTATGTAAATTACCACCGCGGAGACCAGGAAGCCAACCACTCCATGGGCGTAAGGAGATAACTGGCGACCAAGGACCAACTCGATTAAATAACTAATCCCGGCGATTACAATTGCTGCCAGTAATGCGCTTCCAAAATTCAATGATCTAAATCCGGGTACAATCGCTCCAATAAGCATTAACACTAACGCGGCCACTACAAAACGGATAATCGTCCTCAACCAATCCATGACTTCACCCCCTTCGACTCCATGTTGTATTTAGAATTACCAACCATAGTCCTAATATTCAGGAAGTTTTTAGGGAGTAAAATTTATTTTTTATCCCAAAAACCTTTTTAATGTAAGAATAAAAAAGGTATGGCGCGATACCCTATATGTCAAGAAAAATAGTTTACATTAAAAATCGGAGGCAAAATTTCAATGAAACGGCGAATTATCGGTATTTTTAGTAGTATCGGCGATGCCAAGAACGCTTTGGGACAAATAAAAAAGGAAAGTTGGAATCAGACGGAATTAACCGTGATCATTCAGGATAAAAATGAAAATCGAAACCCGGAAGATAAAACCCATATGGAGATAGCCACTGAAAATTTTCTTGAAAATCAGGGAGCAGGCTCGGGACCAAACATTCTTTGGCCGGGATTAAAAGAGGAACAGTTATCCGGGATTGGAACAGTTAAAATCGGGTATAGCTCACCGAATCGGAAGCATGGTATTGTCTTGGCATCCCAAAATTTAAGTGAAGCCGAACTGGATTTCATTGGACAAAAACTGGTCGCTCAAAAAGTAGTTGTCTTAATTGAGGTGGAAGATCAATTTTTACCGAAATTACGGTTCATCATGGCAACAAACGGCGCTGAATTTCAAAACGAAAATATCTAGATATTTTATTTGCAGGAAGGAGTTAGGGATAAAAAAGAGAATAATCCAAACTTTAGAGTTATCGATATTGTCCGGCATACTGCAAGGAGTAAGAATGAAAGAATTTAAAGGCGTTGAAATCGTCAAGGTTGAACCGGGAAGTATTGGGGTTGAACTGGAGTTGGGACCGGGAGATCTTCTTTGTAAAATAAACGGCGTCATGGTAAAGGATCTAATTGATTATCTGATGTTATGCGCTAATGAAGATATGAAGCTGGAGGTTAAAAAAAAGTCGGGGGAGATTCAAGAAATCCATTTTCGGAAAGATTTAACCGATTCTTTGGGATTGGGTTTTGCAGTTGCGATCTTTGATGGTATTAAGACCTGTACCAATAATTGTATATTCTGTTTTGTACGCCAGATGCCGTTGAAACGGCGGCCGTCATTATATATCCGCGATGATGATTACCGGTTGTCTTTCTTGCAAGGATGTTATATTACTTTAACCAATTTAAAGGAGGCTGACTGGCATAAGATTGAAAAATGGCATTTAAGTCCGTTGTATATTTCAGTTCACGCCACCCAGCCAGAAATAAGAAAATTATTATTGGGTGGTTCGAGTGGTTCCAATCAGCTTATGGAACAATTGCATCGTTTGGCGAAAGCCGGGATTACAATGCATACGCAGGCTGTTATTTGCCCCGGAATAAACGATGGTCCGGTTTTAGAAAAAACAATACAAGACCTCGCGGAGTTATGGCCTTCGGTCGCCAGTCTGGCGATTGTCCCGGTCGGTTTGACGAAAGAACGCCGGAACTTATTTGAGTTGGAACCGTTTACTAAAGAAGATTCAATTAAGGTATTAAAAACCATCAAGCTTTTTCAAATCGAGTTTAAACAAAAGCTGGGGACAAGTTTTGTTTTCGCCGCTGATGAATGGTATATTCTGGCGGAAGATATACTTCCGGCCGATGAAGAGTATGAGGATTATTTACAGCTTGATAATGGGGTGGGGTTGATACGGCGGTTTCTTACCGATTTTTCGGATGCTTTTTTAGAAAATCTGCCGGAATTAAATATACTGACCCAAGAGTTCGTGGTGGTTACCGGTAAAGCTACTCGAAGGCTTTGGGATGAGGTTCGAAGGTATTTGGCAACCGGTTGTCCCGGGTTAAAACTTGAGATACTTGAGGTAGCTAATTCCTTTTTTGGACCAACAGTTACTGTTACCGGATTATTGACCGGTAATGATATCATAAAATCAATTTGCAGTTATTCTAGTAACGCCGCCGCCCGGTATTTAATTCCCCGGATTACCTTGAAATCCGGCGAAGAAAAATTATTAGATGATGTTTCGGTTGATGAGCTAAAGACGGCATGCTATCCAAAACGTATTGAAATTGTACCATCCACTGCCGCCGATTGGATTGACTGGTTAATTCATTGTTCCAGGC
>JBJKPO010000064.1:0-3512 GCA_046706235.1 Bacillota bacterium
GTTATCAAACGGGAACTTACGGATTATGAAGGGAGCGGTTCGACTTTGATGCAAATCCATAGCCCGGAACAGCTTGATTATTTGGTGGAAAGTCTCGATAGTCTCACGCCGGATACATCCATTGTAAGAGATTTGAACCGTCTCCAAACAATTCGCCAGGCTTATGCCAAAACAATCAAATTGTTGGTCAATGAGGGGTGCATACCGTATTGTTCTTTTCGGACCCAACATTTTTATGAGATGAGCGCCAATGAAATAACTTTTCCGGAGAGTCTTTGCCAGGGGTTATTACAAAAGAATCCCTGGCTCCGGCTGAAGAATGCCTGGATCTTACCGCAACATTTGCATTTTTATGAAGGCTTATACGATGTAATTAAATTGGCGGGCCGGGTTACCTTACAAAATCCCGCTCAATACCGGAATGTATTGGAGGCATATTTAACCGGTAAGGAGCTGGCGGCCAACCGGATTGGCTGCGGCCCCGGAGGGTTGATTGAGGATATGGACATATCGGATGAGCTTTTTTATCAGACCATCAGCTGTGACAAAAACTGCTCTCAATGTCAAATCTGCAGACGGTACTATGAAGAACATGTTAAACGATAAGGAGCTTGATTTTTTAGCCGGATTCGGCTTGCTTGAAGAATTAAACAAGGCTGGCAGGTACTATGATATTCGCTGCCGAAAAACGCCCGCCCCTTTTTTGCCGGAAAAAGATTCATGGTTATCCGAAGCGGAGTTAATGAAGAACCTAAAAGCGAAGCAACCGGAAACATTTTCCCGGCCGGATTCTTCCGGTTTATCGATTTACGTTCATATTCCGTTTTGCGGGCAAAAATGCGTTTTTTGCGATTTATACTCGTTTTATGTCCCCCGGGCGAAGGAACAAATCGTTGATGATTATGTCCGGGCCCTGGAAAACGAAATCCGGGGATGGGCAAACTTGAACAAGTATGCTAAAAAGAAGGTCACCACCGTCCATTTTGGTGGCGGGAGCCCGCTTTATCTCGGCCGGCGGCGCTTTAGCAAAATATTAGATTTAATCAAGGAGCGATTTTCAATTAATGAGCATGCCGAAATCGCTTTAGAAGTTACCAGTTCGCAAATTACACCCGAAAATATCGATTTTTGGAAAGCACACCGGGTTTCCCGAATCCATGTGGGGGTACAGACTCTTGCGGATCATTGCCGGGATTTGATTGGGCGCCGGGAGAACGGTGATACCGTGAAACACAAGTTGTCATTACTATTGAATCGGGATTTTTTGGTGGTATCGGCGGATCTGTTATATGGAATACCCCTGCAAACTCCGGAAAGGTGGCTGGAAGACCTGGCCGCGCTGATTGAGATGGGGTTGGACGGGTTTGCTTTATATGAGTTAAATATTCCGCCGGGTTTTGCCAAAGTGTTGCGTAAAAACAATTTGACCAATGATAAAACCGGCAATTATCTCATGCTGTTGGCCGGCAAAAAAGTATTGAATGAAGCCGGTTATGATAATGTTTTTTTCAATCACTACGGTAAGGAACGTGACCGTAATTTGTATTTCACTTATCCCGCCAGGGGGGAAGATTGCCTGGCCTTTGGGGCGATTGCCGATGGTTACGTGGGCGGATATTCCTTCCGTCATAAAAAGCTCGCCCAATACCTGACGGCGGTGCAAGCGGGAGAATTGGGAGTGGAGTACGGATATTATGAGAATGATTTACGCTTTGAGGTGCGTACCTTCGAGACGGAGTTAATGTCGGGTAAAATAGCCTCACCCGCGGTTTCCAGGATGTTTGGAATATTTGGCTTGGGTTTTCAAGGAATTTTTGATCTATGGCTGGCGGCCGGTCTTATCGTTAAAAGGACGGAAGGTGATTACGAGCTTTCGGGCAGTGGTTGCTGGTTTTTGGATAACATGGTGCATCAAATCAGAAGTATACGGCCGGCCTGAAAGCGGCGCAGCCGCCGCAACAATTGCCTTGCGTTAATTCATTGCAGGCGCTGCAGGCGGGAAAAAGGTGGTTTGGCGTTTGAAAGGCGAAAACAGCGTTAAAACTATCCTGGAGACCGGCCCAGGTGCTTTCCGGTGAAAGGGGCAGTGAAAAGGCGCTTAACGGAAAACAGGGCATGATTCTCCGCGGACTGATGTCCGGGATGATTCCGCAAAGCGACTTAAACTCAATACCTCTATCCGCGAAAATGGTCCGGCTTTCTCCGGGAAAAAAGCACAATGGGAAACCACAATCAAATTCCGGTTTAATCCCTTCACCGGCCGCGCTTAACAGCTGGGGAAGTATTCTCAAGCCCGTTTCCGCGTAGTCGCCGGGGGGGAGATAGGAGTTGGGCCGGTGGGGCCAAACCGGCAAAGCAATACCCAGCCGGAAGTAACGCTCCAGGCGATAAGCGGAGATTTCCCGGAAAATATGGTCGAGCGGCTGGACTTTTTGGTGAATCGTCACTCCCAATTGAATTTTATAGCCCAATTTATGGTAGAAATCAATAGTCTCCGGCGATAAAGACGGGTCCGTCCGGTTTACGCAAAAACTGAAGTCGCCCATAATCTGCTGCAACTCGTTGATAAGCTTTCCGGGTATTTTTCCGTTGGTAAATATTTTTACCCGCCAGCCTTCCGCCAATAATAGCTGCAGAATTATTATAAAATCGGGATTGAGGGTCGGCTCCCCCCCCAGTAAATTAACCGTATTCCTTTTAAAACTGCGCAGTAAAGGTAAAATCGCGGTAACTTTTTCCGGGGTGAGTTCTTCAAATGTTTGAGCGCCGCGGAAGCAATACGCGCAATTATTCCGGCACCTCGAAGTCAAGAGTAGATTCGGCATATCATCACCTTCAAGTTTTATCATCATAATTGTAAATTAATAAATGGATTTTCTCAAGTAATAACAAGTAATCTGTGGCTTGGAATCTTTGACGGGCGGAGTGATGGTAATTTATTAAAAGGACTTTGGTAACGGTGAAAGAATTATATAAAAAAACAACCGGGGAGGATTGGATGATGTTTAATCTGGGTTTTCCTGAATTGATACTGATCTTGGTCATTGCATTGGTTATATTTGGGCCGGGTAAATTGCCGGACATTGGAGCATCCATCGGCAAGGCGATTAAGGAATTTAAAAAGGCTTCCAGACAACTGACCAGGGACGATGAAAGCGCGGCGGGCGACGACACCAAAATAACCAAATAATTAAATTCGTTTAAGAGGATTAAGCATGATTGAAAGTGAACAGATTGTTAACGCGGTTCATTGGTTGGCTAAATTCAGGCATAAAATCATCGTGATAATAATTATACCCGTTACTCTAACGGTACTGTTCTTTTTTATGGGTAATACGTTATTCGAGATTGCCACCCGCCCCTTGGCGGGGTTGCCGTTGCATTTCATCACTCCGGTGGAGGGAATTGCCGTTAGATTTAAAATAGCTTTACTTGGCGGACTGGTCGCCTCCCTGCCGGTAGTGGCCTACCTGGTTGCGCCGGTATTCACCGGCGGATTGGAACGAAAAAAA
>JBJKPO010000065.1:0-3905 GCA_046706235.1 Bacillota bacterium
GGATGACGGAAAATAAAAATCAAGCGGCTCGGAAACCGAATTATAAAGTAACCCGTGATTATGAAACCGATACCGTCCGGCTGTCAAACGTGTATAAGAATTTACACACTGGGACCCATTTCTACGCGCAGTTAGATCTATTGGCGGGTGGTGCGGCAATCGAGAGCCTGGTTTTAAACAAAGTTATAATTAAGTGTAAAGTATTGGATCTGACCGGGGTATCCGATTGCATTACTAAATCGGAATTACAAATTTTTAACATTCAGCCGGGGGATTTCGTGCTGTTTAAGACTAGAAACTCATTCACGCCGGAATTCGATCCGGCTTTTGTTTTTTTGGAAAAGAGCGGGGCGGCTTATCTAAAAGCCGGGAACGTCACCGGAGTAGGAATTGACGCCTTGGGCATCGAGAGAAATCAGCCGAATCATGAAACCCACAAAATACTGCTGGAAGCAGGGATCATTATTTTAGAAGGAATCAGGCTGAACCAAGTTCCGGCCGGAGAATATCTATTGATCGCCCTGCCGTTAAAAATCGACGGCGGCGATGCCGCGCCGGCCCGGGCGGTTCTGATTGACGAGATAAACTCACCCTTGTCCTAGCTTGAACATAACCTAATTGACTTTAACATAATCCTGGTAAATAAAAGGAGGTTTCAAGCTATTGCGATTTGTTAAATTCGGATTGGCTGGATTGTTAATCATATATGCTTTTATGATTATCGCTCCGGTTGCGGCGCTTGAAGTAACGATCAGGGACGACTGGATGGTAATCGAGCACAAAGGCAAACCGGCCGGGATCCGGCGTCTGCAATTACGGCGGACCGATACTGGTTATAAATACATCATTGACTCAGCGGTTCTATTAACCAGGTTGGACGGCGAACTAGTCCAATCCACCGGACACTGGGAGTTAACGGTCGATAAGCAATACCATGCCGAGGCATTTCAATTGATAAATGAAACCGGCGGTTCGATAACCCATCTTAACGGTGAAATCACCGATCATCAGGTTAAACTCCAACGAATCAGCGTGGATAGCCGGGAATCATTCAGTTATTGCCAAATTGAAGGCCCCTTGTATTTCTTTTATTCTTACACCGATTATCTCAGCCGCACCGGTCAATTACAGGCCGATCAAACTTACCAGGCCTTGATATTCGACCCGGATACCTTAAAACCACTTAATCTTTCGTTTACTGCCGCTAAAACCGGCGATTACAACTATAAAGGGAAAAGTATTCAGTTGTTTTCCTTAAACCCGCCGGGGGATCAAAATCCGGCGGTGATAATGAATTCCAAAGGAGATTATTACCGGTGGACCGATTCAGTGTCGAATTTGATTTATACCAAGATTGAACGAAACGCTCTTAAAGGAATCAATGGACTGCCGGCGTTTCATTTCTTGATTGCCGGCAATACCGAAATCGCCGATCCGATACACTGTGTTTTCAGCCGGATTCAAGTTTCCTGGAGCGATGTGGCCCGAAATGAATTTCGCTGGGAAGATAACCGTCAAAAACTAACCGGTTCCCCGATGACTCCGGCTAAAAATGAAGCCCTGGTAACCATTAAAACCGAAGAACGTGATTTTACAGGCAAAATTACCCTGCCCGTAGCTGATAAAAAGCTGGCTCCTTACTTGGTAAACGATCCAACTGTTACCGCATCACCGGCATCAGTAAAAAAATTAGCCGGGGAGGTTCTTGCCGGTGAAACCGACGCCTGGCGGGTGACGCAACAGCTAATTTCCTGGGTATACGACACTATCCGGTCGGGAGTGAGTTTGGAACGTTTAACCATCGAAGCGATTCTCAGCCAAAAAAATGGCCAACCCTTGAATTACGCGATCCTGTTTGCGGCTTTGGCCCGTGCGGCGGGTTTGCCGGCCCGGATCGCCTGGGGCGAACGTTACTTAAACGGAGTTTGGGTGGAACATGCCTGGAATGAGGTATGGCTCGGCGAATGGGTGGCGGTCGACGCCTTCGATAACCAGGCCGCGCCGGACAGCCTGTTGCTGAAACTGTACGATAGCGCATCATCGCCTGAAATACGGAAATTTAGCGCTAAAATGTTGGGAAATCTTGATATTAACATTATGGAGAACCGGACCGCGGAATTGGATGAAAGCGGTATCAGCGCCGTCCCAACCGGTATCTATGGCCAGACTTACATTAACCGGGATTTTCGTTGTTTTATCAAGGCTCCGGATGCCTGGCGATTGATTGAAACCAGCGAGGCAGATCTGCCGGTCCTGGTAATGCAACCGCTTTCTAATAATGACATTACCGGGATTTTGATTATGGTTCCCGTCCCCGCCGGAACCACGGCCGAACAGGCTTTGGGCGATCGATTTCCGGAGCTTAAAGACGCTTTGGCACACTATGATCAGGTCCAAAACTCACCGGTTGATACCGGGGAAGGCTTAACTCTGATTGAAGATGACTACCTCGACAATAACGACCGCCGGTTTCGCCGCCAAAACTGGCTCGAGATTAATGGCGATATAGGGTATTTATTGGTTTTTCTAGCGCCTGATGAGGCTTGGGCTGGGTATGAGAGCGATTTTGTTAAGATTAAGGATAGTTTTGGAGTAATAAAGAAATGAATGATATATCGAATTTTACAATAGGGATTAAAATGGTTTGGGGAGGAGTTAGTTACGGAAAGTTTAAAGAAGTTTGATATCATTATTGTTGGATCAGGTCCCGCCGGGATTTCAACCGCGTTGCATTTGGCAAAAATAGCGCCGGAGTTGGCGGAGCGAATGCTGGTTTTGGAACGCGGACGCCATCCCCGGCCCAAACTCTGCGCCGGCGGGATTTTGATGGATGGCGAGTATATTTTGCAAAGATTGGGGTTGGATTGCGATCAAATCCCCTCAATAAAAGTCAATCAAGCGTATTTTCTGTTTGAGGGAAGAGGTATTTGCATCGAGCTTCATCCCCAGAGTTTCAGGGTGGTTAACCGGGAGGAATTTGACTCCTGGCTGGTTAATGAGGCGCGTAAACGCGGGATTGCCGTTCAAGAAGAGACGTGTGTCCTTGATGTTACAACTGAGAACCAAGGAGTTAATATTAAAACCGATAAAGGGGATTATTTCGCGCGAATCGTTATCGGAGCGGACGGAACAGGCAGTATCGTACGGCGCTCGATAGCTTCTAATAACAACCCAAATCAATCAATCGCTCTTGAAGTATTCGTGCCACCTAATAAGTACCAAGAACAACCTAATCCAAATCCAAACCAGGCTTTTTTTGATTTTTCAGTAATAACCCGGAAGGTACAGGGTTATATATGGCAATTTCCATCCCCGGGAAACGACACACCGGCGTGTACTAGAGGGATATATCATGCGCGTGTGATCCCGGATAATTTGCCGGAAACTTTAAAAACCGTTTTAAATGAACAACTGTCAGGTGAAGAGGTAAATTTATACGACTATGATTTAAAAGGGCATCCCATAAGGTTTTTTGATCCAAAAGGCGTATTTTCCGCGCCAAGAGTGATTTTGACAGGCGATGCGGCCGGGGTGGATCCGGTATATGGGGAAGGGATCTCGTTTGCCCTTGGATATGGGGAAATAGCGGCAACGGAGATTAAGGCGGCCTTGAAAAAGGAAGACTTTTCTTTCTCGAAATACCGGCAAAGGATTTTACGGCATCCGATGGGTGTGTGTTTGAAACGGCGTTTACAGGTGGCGCGCCTTTTATACAGGTTTAAAAGCCGGACAATTCAACGGTTACTGTGGTGGCGTTTCGGATTTATTTTAAAATGGTATATAGAGCATCGTTTGATTGATTGGGCGAAAAATGAGTGATTCCTGAATATTACCCTTAAGAAATGGTAAATTTCACAAAGAAGTTTCAGACAAGTCATGATCATTTAAAGGGAGTTATGTAAGTT
>JBJKPO010000066.1:0-2014 GCA_046706235.1 Bacillota bacterium
AATTAACTGGCTGTTCCGGAAACAACCCGCTGTGGTTAAAAGCGGTCGTCCCGACATAAAAGGAAAACGGGCCGTAATTAATCACCCATTTTTCCGGCAATTCTTTTAAAAACTCCCACCGGCCCCCGCCGCTTTCGCTACGGTAATAATGCCCATGGATTTTAACGGTATCGGGATTCCGCCAAAAAGGCCAAATAACCTGGGGATCGGGCCGCCGGAGCACAAATTTGCCCCAACGTTCGATTCTTTCCCCGTCGCCGGTGTCGATTAATTCGTAATCCCGCCAGTCATTTACCACAAACATGTTTTATCCGGCCTCCGTCTTTTGGGATCCGTTATTAATTCTACTATCTTTCGATCTTAAGTAGAATTAAATAAAAATCTTTTTCAGGTCAATTCTTTCTTATAATACCCGCTAAAATCATATCACAACCATTCATGGTTCGCAATAAATGCCCCATGAATATTAATCATCTAGAAATCATAGGTTATAATGAAATTTAAACCGGGGCGATGATGAAGCATGTCGTTATTTTTCCACAATCTGCTATATAGTTTTCTTATTTCATTTGGAATCATCATCGGCGCCGGTATTTTTGCCGGAATCGGCGCTATTTTCAACAACGATCCACCGTTAAAAACCATGCTGGACCTGGCCGTTTCCATAAAAATCTGGGCGGTGGCGGCCGCTTTAGGAGGGACTTTTTCCTCGTTTGAAATCTTTGATAAGGGTTTGTTTAATGGTGAAATTAAATCAATCTTTAAACAAATCGTTTATATTTTTATGGCCTTGTTGGGCGCCAATGCCGGGTACGGTTTAGTCCGGTTGATCCAATGGGCCGGCAGCCTTTGGACGCGATGAAGTTCTTTTATTTACCGTTCCATTCAAAATATTTTCGTTCATTTTTAACCGGATTCCTAATCGGCATCTTAACCGGTTCGGCAACCTTTAGTATTTTGGTAAGCTACCGGATCGAACAATACCATCAAAAAATCCGGCAGTTGGAGGCTTTAAACGGCGATAAGGACTCCCGCCTCCGCAAACTGGAAGAATCCATAAATAAGTCCAAGTTTATTCTGAAACGAATCGAAATATTTCTAGAATATGACGGAGATGAACTTGATAAAATCGATCTCGAAAAGTCAATCAAGGAAAAATTTAATCCCTTGCTCGGTAAGGAAGTCGGTAATATTGACGTGGATCTGGTCACCGAAGTGATTGATAAGCGAATCATGAAGTTAAAAGATAATGAGTATCGGCTAAAGCTTAAAAAATTAATCTTGGCGGATGTTTTAAAGATTTGGGTGGAAGTAAAATAGATTTATAATTTTCTTTTTAATTGAAACATCAATCGCAACCATAACCGGTGTAAGACATATCTTTATTTACAAGGTTTTATGGTTACTAATGATAATATCGGAAATCCCGCCAATAAATAATAGCTATTTACGTTTTTTCTATTAATAACCCAAAATGCCGGAAAGAAGGGATAAAATTGTTAAAGGAACAAGAGTTGGACGCTTTAAAAAAGAAAGTTCAGGAAAGCCGGGGCAAACTAGCTAAACTATGGGAACTAAAAAAGAAAACCGATCAGGATATTATTAAGGCGGCGGAGGAATTTGACAAACTATTAAATCAGTATAACAAATTGATAAAGGAAAAAGATACTACAAATTTTCTCCGGTAGTTGTAGTCACTAGTTTGCATTGTTTCACACCCTTGGTGCTGCTCAAGCGTCCGGCAATCATTTGAATTTTGGCTTTATTTCCCCTTACTACCAATACTTCCAGACAATTATGGGCATCCAGGTGGACATGTAATACCGATACGATCTGCTCATGAAATTGATGCTGCAATTCGGTTAATTTATCGGACATTTCACGAATATGGTGATTATAAACCAAAGTACTCGTTCCCACGGCTTGTCCCTCGGCGGTTCGCCATTCTTCCTCCACTAAATAATCCCGGATTAAATCCCGGATTGCTTCGGAACGGTTAGTATAACCTTTATTC
>JBJKPO010000067.1:0-7986 GCA_046706235.1 Bacillota bacterium
TGGCCGCTGACCCCGTAATAACAAGAACATATAAGCTTAAGGCAAAACTAAAAATATTTGATCCCAAACCTGAAAAAGTCCGCCCCATAATCAGCAATAAAAAATTAGTTTGATAGTTGATTCCCCGAGTTATACGTTCTTCTCCAATAGTAGCCTTCATCCGTTCTTCACTCCTTATTTCAGACTGAACCAATCGTAATTTAACCAGCTTTTAATGTAACTTCGTTCAATCCATGAATCCCTGATTGCAATTTCCTGTGCTTCCAGAAAATCTTGACATAAAGCAACCGTATAGTTCATTGAGAACCAGCTTTTCCTGTTCGATGCCGTTTCTCATTTTTTCGATGATATTAGGTAGTATTTTTAATACGGTACCTTTACTATCCGCGTTTTGAATCTGCAGGGATTTCACCCGGATAAACTCAAATTCGTCAACAATATCTTTGAATTTAGCAATAGCCTTTGAAGCTTCGCCTTTGATACCATAACAATTGGCAAAATAAGTTATTTTAACCAATAATCCCTTCTTATGTTCAGCCACCAAGTGCATTGCCCGGTAGTCAATCAGCACCTCGCCCTTGGCTAATCGCTCCAATCTGTCTAAAATAAGATGGCCTACTTCGGAACCATACCGCAAGCTCTCCTCGGGCAGTATCAAATTTCCGGGCCGCCAGGGCATATTCGGCGAAAACAAGAACAGCATCCTGTGATTATTTCCCCGGCAGTTTAGATAGTCGTTCAATTCACATAGAAACTTACCGGGATTAAAAAGATATTCCCTGGTGGTATCTTTGGGATGAAAAATCTGAATCGCCAATTCCTCCGCGTAAGGAGCCGTATCCCGGTAATAAATCTTTCCGCTTTCAAAAGCCTTGGCTATTACTTCGTAGCCGAAAACGAAGGTAGTGAATATTCCGCTTTGATCAAAACCAATGCCGGTAAACCGGCGTTTATTATTATCATAACCGTAAATTAAAATCTCGTGGACAAAATGTTGCTTCTGGAAAAATAGTTTTCCCTTTAGATAAAATTCATCCAAACATATTCTTATGTAGCATCCGTTATCGACTTTATCAATCAGGAAATTTACAATGCTGTCCGTATCCTGAAGTTGTCCGTATCCAAGATTGATACAATCCATTATATCGGTATAAAATATTTCAGGTTCCAAATAATCCACCATGGTATAGCCGTCATCATGAATCTGGGCATATATTTGGATTAACTGATGATGATACCATGGAAGGAAGTTATCATGGGCCAGTATAATACAAAGCGGATAGGCCCGGTGCAGATACCCGTTAACTTCCCGCTGCAATTTGATAGGCAACTGTTTCACGGCGGCCTTTCCGAAATTAACGGACTTCTCTTCCCACACCGGTTCTTTAGTTTCTAATATGTTTTCATCTTGAATCCGGTCATCTTCTATCTTGGAATCAATTGTAGTTACATCAAAGCTTAAATCCTCATTGTCACATATATTGGCAATGGTGGCATGCCTGAATACCGCCTGGATTGACAAATTAATGCCGTTCTTTTTACAAAGATCGCTTATAGTTAATGCTTTCAACGAATGCCCGCCAATATCGAAGAAATTATCATGAATCCCCACCCTATCAACCTCCAGGACCTCCCGCCAAATTTTGGCCAGTTCGGCTTCAATCTCATTACGGGGTGGTACATATTCCACGCCGGTATTGATGGCGCCGCCTGGTTCGGGCAGCGATTTTCGGTCGATCTTTCCGTTGAAGGTAAGCGGAATCCGGTCGATGCCGATAAAATAATTGGGAATCATGTAATCGGGCAGTTCCCGGCCCAGGAATTCTTTCATTTGCGGCACGGCTTGCTCCTCGTTCCAGACAACGTATGCGCATAGGTACTTATTGCCACCGGTGTCCATTTTATCCACCACCACCGCGTCCTTGACCGCCAGGTGCTTTAACAGCTTGCTTTCAATCTCGCCCAGTTCCACCCGGTAACCCCGGATCTTCACCTGGTGGTCGATCCGGCCCAGAAATTCGATGTTGCCGTCCGGCTGCATCCGGCCCAGATCCCCGGTCTTGTACATCATTTCCCCGGGATTATTTAGAAACCGGTTCCGCATAAACGAGGCCGCGGTCCGTTCCGGGTCGTTCATGTAGCCCCGGGCCACTCCTACTCCGCCAATATATAATTCTCCGGCTACTCCCTTGGGCGCCAGGTTCAAATCCCGGTCCAGGATATAGAAATAGTTGTTGGCCAAAGGCCGCCCGTAGGGGATGCTGGTCTGGTATTCATCAACCTTTTCCACCGGGTAATAGATCGACCATACCGTCCCTTCGGTGGCGCCTCCCAGCGATATCACCCCGGCTTGGGGGAAATATTTTTTCAGCCGTTCCGGCAACCGCACTGGGATCCAGTCGCCGCTCATCAATACCAGCCGCAGATTTTCCTGGATGTATTCCGAACCGCTTTCTTCCAGCGAATTGACCAGGAAGTTCATGGTGGACGGCACCGAGTCCCAAAAGGTGATCCGGTGGTCGATTAATAATTGCTTGAGCTCGGTGGGATTTTGCACCTGTTCTCTCCGGGCAATCACCACTTGTCCTCCGGCGGCTAAAAGTCCGAAGATGTCGTAGACCGAAAGGTCGAAACACATCGAGGTGATGAACAGCAGCCGGTCGGTTTCGGCGACTCGGAATTCCTTGTTTACCCAAAGGATCAGGTTGACTGCGGAATGGTGCTCGATCATGACCCCTTTGGGAACTCCGGTGGAGCCCGAGGTGTAAATTACATAGGCCAGATCGCGGGAGTCTTTCTTGAGGTCAAGGTTTTCCGTTGCGCGGGCGTCCATCTCCGTATAATCGATGATGATGGTGTTTTCATGTTCCGATTCATATGGCTTGTCCATTAATACCGCGCTCACCTTGGCGTTGTCCATGATGTATTTCCGGCGGGCCAGCGGGTAGTCCGGGTCAATCGGTACATAAGCCCCGCCACTCTTTAATATGGCATACATTCCGATTATCATTTCCGGGCCGCGTTGCGTAATGAGCGCGACATGGTCGCCGGATTCGACCCCTTTTTCGAGCAGGATCCGGGCCAGTTGGTTGGCTTTTTCGTTTAATTCCCGGTAGCTTAGTTGTTCCATTCCGAATACCAGGGCTATGTTATCCGGGTTCTTCAATACCTGCTCCTCAAACAGCCGGTGCATGGTTTTTTCTTTCGGATACGGTACCTGGGTGTTGTTAAAATCGTAGACCAACTCTTGGATCTGCTCCCGGCTGAGGAGCGCTTCGCTACGCAGGTATTGATCGTTATCCGAGGCGAATTCCTCCAGAATTCTTACATATAAATCGAGAGTGGTCCGGATTTCCTCGCCGTGGAAGTAACCGGGCGCGTATTTAATCTGCATCGACAATCGTTCCAGGGTTTTCGAAACTTCGATATCCAGCAGGGTATTGGTCATTTCACTGGACTTAAGCTTGATCTCGCTGCCGGTTTTGGTTACGTATCCGGATGATTCCACGCTTTTTAATACATGGAAATCAGTGAAATTATGCAGCGTGTCGAAGACGGGATTGCCGGAACTGCTCCGTTCACCGATTAGGCGCGCGATATCCGCTAGAAACAGTTCGTTGGCCTTTATGTTCCGTACCGCGGTTTTTACGGTTTCCAAAATACCGGCCTTCTTGATTTTACCGCTTACCTGAACCCGGATCGGGATGGTGTTTAAATAACACCCCAGTACTTGTTCGCTGTCTTCCAAAGCCGGACGGTCGTGGGTCACCACTCCGGTGACGATATCGGTTTCGGTGGTGATGATTCCCAGCAAGTATACGTGGGCGGCCAGGCAGATGTCCTTGACGGCGCAAGTGTAGTATCGGGCCTTTTCCTCCAGGGCTTTCAACAGTTTACCGTCGAGCTCCCGCTGTAAGATCCGGCTGCCGGTCAGGTTATTCAGCTTTTTGCCGGATAGATTGAACGGTAACTTGTTCCGGCTGTATCCCTTCATGGTCTCCCGCCAGTATTCCCGGACTTTTTCCGAGGCTTTACGGCTGATATTCAGGGCCACATAATCCTTGTAGGAGTTCTTCAGGTTTTCGTGCCGGTATTCGATACCTTTCAACAGTACGTTATAGATCTCAAACAGCTCGTTCATCATGCTGGCGACGCTCCAGCCGTCCAATACCGCGTGCTGAAAGGAGAGTATCAGGCAGTAATCATTGTTTCCCAGGTTAAATAAACGCATCCTCCATTGAATGTCGTTTTCAAATTGAAATTTTTGCCGTAAATCTTGTTCCATGTATTCCCGGATCGCTTGTTCCTGCCGTGGCCGGTTCAGGTTCGATAAGTCGTCCATCGCTACCGGCGATACGATCCCGCTGTCTTCGCGGTGGACGATCTGCAGCGGTTCGCTGAAATGTTCCAGGATAAAGGTGGTCCTGAGGATCGGGTGCCTTTTGATTAAATACCGCATGGCTTGATTGAAAATATGGCGGTCAAACTTCTCAAACTTTACCAGGTACGGAAACTGGTCGTGATATATCGGCTCTTCCGGCCTTAACTTGGTGAAAAAGACCATCCCTTGCTGGATCGGGCTTATCGGGTAAAAATCTTCATAGCTTTCCGGTAAACATTTTACTTGTTTTTCATCGGCCAATACCGACTGCTTGAGCGCCTCGATTGCCGCCAGGCCGTTTTCTAAGTCATCCTCTATTCTTTGGGTCCCGGCGGTTTCGATATATTCCGCCAGTTCCTTAATGGTTTGACAGTTATAGATGTCTTTGATCCGGATGCCGGTTCCCAGTTCCCGGTTCATTTTGCTGATCAGTCCGATCGCTTTGATGGAATCCCCGCCCAGATTGAAAAAGTTCCCCCGGACTCCGATCCGTCCGGCATTTAATACTTCTTCCCAGATCGATACCAGTTTAGTTTCGGTTTCATTGCGGGGCGCTTCATATTCTTCCCCGGCGCTTATCCCGCTTTGGGGCGCGGGCAGCGCTTTCCGGTCTACTTTGTTGTTGACGGTCATCGGTATCTTGTCGAGTTGGATAAAATAGGCGGGGATCATGTAGTCCGGCAGTTTCCCGGCGAGATATTCCCGCAGTTCGGTTGCTTTCAGGGTGGTTTCCGCGACATAATAGGCGCAGATGTATTGATTGTTTCCGGCGTCCGCTCCGGCCAGGACGACAACCTCCCTCACCGGTCCGTGTTTGAGTAGCGCCGCTTCGATCTCGCCCAGTTCGATCCGGTGTCCCCGGATCTTTACCTGGTGGTCGATCCGGCCGTAATATTCCAGGTCCCCGTCCGGCAACAGTTTTACCAAATCGCCGCTCTTATAAAGACGGGTGGAAGTGTGAAATGAAACACCGGAATCATCATTTAATATGGAATCTGCAATCTGTAATCTTGAATAATAATTATAAAATGGATTGGGGATAAATTTTTCAGCGGTTAACTCCGGCCGGTTTAAATAGCCCCGCCCGACTCCGTCCCCGCCGACATACAATTCCCCGACGGCCCCGATGGGCAGCAACCGTTGCTTGCGGTCCATGACGTAGGTGGTCAGGGTGGGAATCGGTTTCCCGATATTGCTGATGTTTTGTTCAATCTCTCCGGCGGTGATCTCTTTGTAAGTTACGTGCACGGTGGTCTCGGTGATCCCGTACATGTTGATCAGTTTCGTTCCAGGATATTTCAGCCGCCATTCTTTTAGCATCAATGGTTTTAACGCTTCACCCCCGAAAATCACGTAACGGATCTTCAAACCGCGGTCATTGGTTTTCATTTCCTCGTTAATCAGGCTGTAAAAGGCAGTCGGAGTTTGGTTCAATACCGTAACCTGGTTTCTTTTGAGTAGTTTTAAATATTCACCCGGGTCTTGGGCAATTTGTTTGGGTACGATGACCAATTTCCCACCGCACAGCAACGCGCCGTAAATTTCCCATACCGAAAAGTCGAAGCAAAATGAGTGGAACATGGTCCATACATCTTGTTCGCCGAAGTCAAATTGCATTTTATCGTTGAACAGCAGCCGGACCACATTACGGTGCTCAATCATCGCTCCCTTGGATTTGCCGGTGGTCCCGGAGGTATAGATGACGTATAGCAAATCATCCGGTTTATTTACCGGCTGGGGGTTGGAGGTCTCTCCCCGGTAGTTTTCATCGTTATTTATATCAATAATTCGGATTTGGTTTTCCAAAGCGTCGAACCGCTCCGTAAATCGCTGCTGGGTAAGCAAAATCCCGGCGCCGCTGTCTTCCAACATATATTCGATTCGTTCCCGGGGGTAGTCCGGGTCAATCGGCAGGTAGGCGCCTCCGGATTTAACCACGGCCAGCATACTGATGATCATTTCCGGTGACCGTTCCGTCATGATTCCAACGATGCTTCCGGGGGTTGTTCCTTGTTGCCTCAGAGTTCCGGCCAACTGGTTGGCCCGTTCGTTAAGCTCCCGGTAGCTTAATTGCCGGTCTTCATAACTAATCGCCGGGCGATCCGGGACCCTGGCCGCCTGTTCCTCGAACAATCCAGCGATGGTCTTTTCTCGCGGATAATTGGCCCTGGTATTATTGAATCCAATCAAGATCCGCTCTTTTTCCGGTTCGGACAATATTTCAAGCCCGGATAATTTTCGGCCTGTATCCTGGAGTACCTGATTTAACACGTTTTCCAAGTGTTTGATCGCCTGGTCGATAAATTCCCGGCCGTATCGATTACCGTCAAACTCCACCCTTAGCTCCAGGGACTCATCGCCAAGGGTAAAGGAAAAGAGTGTTTCCGTTTGAACATATTGCAAACTATTACCGTCGTGGATATTTTCCAGCATTATTACCGTCTTGATTAGAGGTTGATTTCCCTTATTTTCCAGGTTTAATAATTCTGTAAGTTTATGATAGGGTAAATTGGAGTATTCGTCGGCTTCGGTGACGGTTTGCTTAACTTGCAGCAGTAAATCCTTGAAACTAAAGCTTTCATCTGTGGTGTTGCGGATTAGAAGCATGTTGGTTAAAGATTCTTCTCCGGTCTTGCTTTTAAATACCGGCATGCCCACGATGATATCCTCGCTCCCGGTATACCGGTACAGTAAGTAATCGAATACCGCCACTAAAATCATATACAGGGCGTAGGGTGAATTCTTGCTCATGGCGGTTAGCTTCGTTACAATCTCGTCCGGCATCCGGTATCCGGCCGTTTCCCGACCACCCGGATCCGCCTGGCTTGACTTACCGGGGAAAGCGCTGAGTATTAGTTCTCCCCGCAGCTTCTCCAGCCAGTATTTCTTTTCCGCTTCTAATTCCGCGCTCGTGATTTTAATGTTTTCGGTGTATTGATCGATATTCATATTAACATCCCTTATAATATTTTAAAAAACATGTTAAAAAAATAAAATTTGAATAATAAAATATAAGATATGTCTTTATTCATTTTAAAATCGTCATTTTATTATTATTTTCAATACTCGTTTTGGGAAATAACCCGGTAATGATCAAAAATCCCCCCCAAATTATCGTTTCAATGCTCAAACTGATAAACCCATAGGGCATCATTGCGGCTAAAATCCAGCCATGATAAACATATCCGGTATAAAATACGAACCACCATAAAATCGGGATAACAGCCGGTATAACCAATCTAAGAATTAGAAGACCTCTTTTTCCCAATAAATTCGAAGCGGAATAAAACCGCCTTCGGCCACGAACGAATTCGATAACCGTAATGAAAAATAAAACAATTAAGGTTATACCGGCTAAAATCGCTATGCAATAGATGATGATTCGAATCAGCAAGCCGGAATAATATGATTTGGGGAAAAACCCGGTGTGCCATTTAAGCCATCGATTGGTAAGATCCTGGATAAGATAGTCGCCATTATCGCTGTTTGTCAAAATAACAATTCCCGCCTCATTTTGGGGTAATATGACAAATTGGGAACGCCAACCCCGGTTATTTCCGCTGTGGTAAATGTATCGGGTATTGCCGGGCAGTTTCTTGATTAAA
>JBJKPO010000068.1:0-13521 GCA_046706235.1 Bacillota bacterium
CCGAAATACTCATAACCCCAAAGGTGTTCCAGTAGAAACTCACGGGTGAAAGCGCGACCGGGATTTAATAACAGCAGTTTTAAAAAATCGAATTCCTTTGGGGTTAATTCAACTTCCTCACCCTTGACTTTCACCAGGTGCTGGCGCAAATCCATCCTGACATCGCCAACTTCCATAATATCAGGTTCTCCTTCTTCAATATTATTGCTGCGTCTTAAAACCGCCCGGACTCGAGCCACCAGTTCCCTGGGCGAGAACGGTTTGGTGACATAATCATCCGCGCCCATTTCTAATCCAAGCACCCGGTCGGCCTCCTCGCTTTTAGCCGTTAAAATAATAATTGGAATTGATTTGGTTTGCGAATCGGCCCGCAACTGTTTACAAACAGACATTCCGTCAAGCTCCGGCAACATTAAATCCAATATCACCAGATCCGGTAATTCCTGCCGGACTAATTCCAGCCCTTTTTTTCCGGTATTGGCCGAAATAGTTCGGTAACCTTCCCGCTCCAGATTATACTTAACCAGTTCGACAATATTCGCTTCATCCTCAACAATCGCAATCGTATTTGACATAATGATTCCTCCCGCTACTAAATTATTGGTATTCACGCAAATGTATCATTAAATTTTAATACGTTTGTCTTAACGGCTTCGTCTACTTGATTAATTATATCAAAAAAAATATAATGTGCCCAGAGTATTAAATATCGATGCCAAAAACATAATTTACCTGATATTCGAATCGTTTTAAAACTGTAATTTCAATCCCACCAACCGGGTTTTCAATTCCTCGATCACCCGGATCTCCGCTTCGATTTCATCCGCTTCAAAAGTCACCGAAAATCTCAAATACGGTCCGGCATCATCCCAGGGAACAATAATACCAGCGGCAGCATCGCTAAAATCGGTTTCGAACCAATCCCGTGAAGAATATTCCGGTACGGATCAAGTCCTTTAACATGATACACTTTTTCCAGATATTCAGCCGCCGCTTCTTGAAACTCCGGGATGCCGTTATCCGCATAAAAACGATTCTCAGCTTTACCGGCTTCTTGTGAAAGAATCTTAACTATTTTCGGATCAGCTGGTCTATCCGGCTCGCCGATCCCCATATCGATTAACGGTAGATCGGGATGCAGTAACGTGACTTCCGCTTTCAGCTGTTTAATTACGGCAAATTTGTAAGCCGAAGCATTGGCTTCGAAATCCCGGCCGCCAATTCTTCCGGCAATCAATTCCTTCATGTTGATTATTCTCCCATTTTATTTTAATAGCGCCCGAAATTCCGCAGAAAAGTTCCCCACCGCCACTTTGGTAACCGGCCCGTTTAAATCGACCATTCCATCCGGGTTGATTTCGACAGTTAACTCCCCGCCGGGCATCAATACTTTGACCCGTTCGTCAACCAAACCCAGTCGATTAGCGGCGCTCGCCGCGGCACAACTACTGCTTCCGGAAGCCAGTGTATATCCGGCGCCCCGTTCCCAGATTTCAATTTGAACAGTATTCCGGTCGATTACCTTTAATAATTGCATGTTGATCCGATTTGGGAACAAGCTATGGTTTTCTATTAACGGTCCAATTTCTTGCGTCAATTCCTTTGAAATCCGTTGTAACGGAATAACGCAATGCGGGTTCCCGATGGATAGGCAGGTTACTTGATATTGTGAACCGCTACTTAGTTCTAATTTCTCATTCACTACTTCCCTAGATGGTCCGTTAACCGGGATTAAATCACTTTGAAACGTTACTTTCCCCATCGTTACTTTGATTAATTCAGTATTTAGGTCCAATCTGCTTATCCGGACAATACCGCCAAGTGTCTGAATCGTAAATTGATCCGATTTTTGGTAACCTTCGTCCCATAAATACCGGGCGAAAATCCGGATTCCGTTTCCACTTTTCTCAGCTTCACTCCCATCCGGATTGAATATGCGTAAATGAATCATTCCATTCTCGAAAACTGGTCCGTAAAGGATCCCGTCGGATCCGATGCCGTAATTCCGGTGGCAGATGGTTCGGATATTATCCGGGGTAGGCTCAAATTGAGTTCGGTTAGGATCAATCACCAAATAGTCGTTTCCGAGTGCATGATATTTATAAAAATCATAAGGCATTTAGTTCACCCTTCCGGCCTGATTCGAATTATAAAACCTGATTCCGCATCAGATCCTCCAATGTATCTCTTCTTCTGATTAACACCGGTTCCCCATCTTCCCTGATCAACACTTCAGCTGGTCTTAGCCGGCCGTTGTAATTGGAACTCATGGAATATCCATAAGCTCCGGCATCCATTACTCCAATAAAATCTCCCTCTTTCACTACCGGTAATTCCCGGTCTTTAGCAATGATATCCCCGTTTTCGCAAATATTCCCGGCCACGGTTACCGTCTTTTTCTGATGATTATCCGTCATTATCTTTGAATAAACTTCGAGCTCATGATAGGCATCGTATAACATTGGCCGCATCAAAACGTTGAATCCCAAATCGGTCCCCACATAAGTTATTCCATAGCTTTCTTTCAGCGCATGAACCGCGCCCAGTAATATACCGCATTCCGCCACCAAATACCGGCCCGGTTCAATTTTAAATACCGGTTCTTTCCCATAATCCCGGTTCCATCGCCCGATTATCGCATCGAGGGATTGCCCGAGTTTTATCAAGTCAAGCCTTGATTGCCCCTCATTTTTATGATAGGGAATTCCAAAACCGCCTCCAAGATCGATAAACTCCAAGTGCGGAAACAAGGTCGCAATCTCCAGTAATGCTTGAACCCCTTTCAAAAATGCTTCAAAATCTAAAAATAACGAACCAAGGTGCTGGTTTATCCCGATTAACCGCAAACCATACCGGGACGTTATTTTTTTTACATCTTCGATTAAATCGGGACTTATTCCAAATTTGGCGTTTTTACCAGCAGTGATTACCTTTTCATGATGTCCGACACCGGTTCCGGAATTAAAACGGACCGCTACCCTGCCCCCGGAGTTGATCCGGCCATATTGCTCCAGTTGGGATATTGAATCTATACTGACCGGTATCCCCCGGTCAATGGCAAATTTCATTTCTTCAGCGGCAACATTGTTGCCGATATAAAGAATTTCATCCGGCTGAAAACCGGCGGCCGATAACAGACAAATCTCTCCCGGCGACATTGCGTCGGCTTCCATTCCTTCCTGCCGGATAATCGAAAGTAGCACTGGATTAGAATTGGCTTTGGCGGAGTAACTGACTTTAAAATGGGGATAATTTAATAGACCTTTCATTTCACGGCATCTGGCCCTTAGTATTGACTCATTGTAAACATATAAAGGCGTCCCAAACTCCTCCGCCAATTCAAACGGAGTAGCATTTCCGTAAAAGTTTCCTTGTTCTTGGCAACTATTCATAGCCTGGTCTCCTCTTTTTAAACTTGATTTTCCAGTTCAATCAGTTTAATCTCGTTGGTTAATGAATCTTTTATCAAATTTATCAAATTTTCATTTTGGGAGTATAAACAGGAGCAATTACCCGCATTATTTAATTCTCCGGTTAATACCGATTCGGAATCGGCGATTAAACGAATTTGACCGGGCTGTTTCCCGGTGACGTATACTTTAAAACCATCCTGATGAAACGATTGCCCGGTTATCAGCACTACTTTTAGCCCCCGTTTAACCGCATCAGCCAGTTCATTTATTACATAATCCAATTCCACCGGGGAACAGGATAAATAAATGCGTTCTCCGGCTTGTTCAATGATATTCTTCATTTTATGGATGATTTGTTTTAAACCGCTTACAGTGATAAAGGAGTGAAATCGCTCATCTATGGCCGGAATATTTAATTCGATAAAATCCAGAACCTGTCCCAATTCCCTCCGCATATTCCGGGTGAATTCAGCCACCGGTACCGCTGTGTATTTGGCCGCTTCACTCTCGATCCGGTAGGCCCCGCCTTTTTCCACCAGTCCCGCCAAGGCCAGATAGGCATTGGAACGGGGAATTCCGGTGAGTTTGGCTGCTTCATAACCGGTTAATTCTCCTTCCTTGCAAAGGGTAACGTATAGAAGGGCTTCATGACCGGTTAAACCAATTTTTTGCAAACTCTCAACCAAATTCATTAGATTTTCCTCTAGTGGTTTTATTTAGTACCACTATATATCCAATCAGGTAATTTGTCAAGCTGACTAATTATTTTATTTTTTTAACAAATTAAAACAGGAAAGATAATATTTTAATTGAATTATGAAATTTGAGTTTCCGAAAACTTGGTTTTAAAAAAAACCGCTGATAAATGTCAAGATCAATAACGCCGCCGTTTTTATCGCAAAATATATTTAGTTATTTAACTTTCCGATAATTAATAGCAGTATAGTTTCCGATAATAAATACTGTGAAGATCCATTTTAAAGCGGTGTTGATTTTCATTCATCAATAATAATCCTGGAGGTAGAGATGGCCTCGGAAATCACGGAGATTATTATTAAAATTAATCAACTGAAAATCAAATTGGGAGAACTATGGGATGTAAAAGGAGAAACGGATCAGGAAATCCTGTGGTTATCCGAAGAGATCGATCTATTATTAAATCAATACGATCGGATGAGAACCAATTTAAGAAACTAGCGGCAACGGTTTATTAATAAAACTGTGGAATTAGATGCAGTTTAACTCTCAAATCGTCAATATTAATAGTTTACCGGTTATTATCACACCCTATATTTTATATAACTCTCCATACTTACCCCGAAGATACCGTATATAAGGTTCAATGTCAATCGCTCGCCCGGTAACGCGGGTTACCAACTCAGTCGCGTTGTATTTCCGGCCGTGCCGGTAAATATTTTGTTTGAGCCACTTATGCAGGGTCCCGAAATCGCCATTCGTTATTTCCAATTCAATATCCGGACAGTCTTTTTTAGCCGTCTCCATAAACTGAGCGCTCATAATGTTGCCTAAAGTATAACACTGAAAAGCCCCCCCAATCGTGCCGCTGAACCAGTGCACATCCTGAAGCGCTCCCTGGTTGGCATCGGGCGGAACCAGGCCCAAATCATGCCGGAACCGCTCCACCCAGGCTTCCGGGAGATCTTTTACGGACAGGCGGCCTTCCAGTAAATCCAGCTCCAGGTCGAAACGGAGCATAACGTGCAGGTTATAAGTAACTTCATCGGCATCGGTCCGGATCAACGATTTTTGAACTTTATTAATCGCCCGGTAAAACTGATCCAGGGATACCGAGTCCAACTGGTCCGGGAAAACCGCCTGCAACTTGGGATAAAAATATTGCCAAAAGCAGCGGCTTCGGCCTACTAAATTTTCCCATAAACGGGATTGGCTTTCATGAACCCCCGCGGAGGTTCCGGATGCCAAAGGCGTCCCCTCGTATTCTTGATTGATACCCTGTTCATATAAGGCGTGGCCCGCCTCGTGAATACTGCTGAACAACGCTTCGGTTAGATTATTCTCTTTAACTCTGGTTGTGATCCGGACATCGCCGATTGAAAAGTTGGTGGTAAATGGATGAGGGCTTTGATCCTGACGGCCCCGCTTAAAATCATAACCCAACCGTTTGATGATCTCATGACCGAATTCGATTTGCCGCATCTCGGGATAAGTAAGGCGTAAGCAGGAATCGTCGTTCTCCGGCTGGGAGGTGATCGAACGCACCAATGGGACTAATTCCTCCCTGAGCTGTCTGAAGAGACGGCTGATGACGGAAGCTTTCATGCCTTCATCCGCGAAGTCAATCAAGGGATCGGCGATCCGTTCGTAACCCGGAAAAAAGTCAGCCAACCGGCGGCTGAGATCTAGCGTCTTTTCCAAATAAGGCTCCACGATTTTAAAATCGGAAACCTCCCTGGCTTTGGTCCAGACGTCGTAAATCGCGGTGGTGTGATTTGAAAACTCCGCCATGAATGAAGCAGGAACTTTGACGGCTTTCTCGTAATCCCGGGCGGCTACCCGGATTAAGGCCGCGTCGTCGTCTTCCGCGTGAGATTCGGCGTAAGGCCGTAATTCATCCAATAATTTACCAATTGCCGCGCTGGTAAACTTCTGATGGGAAACTTGTTTCAAGGTGGCCAACTGGCGGCCCCGGGCGGCAGCCCCCCCAGGCGGCATATAAGTCATCTGATCCCAGGATAACAAAGCGGCGGCGGAATCCAGATCATTTATCTCCGCTAAAAGTTTTTTTAATTCCGGTAGTTTATTATTCATGAAACCTCTCCTGATAACGTTTTTCATGTTCCAACAACCATTGCTTACGCCACAAACCTCCGGCGTATCCGGTCAGAGAACCATCCTTGCCAATCACCCGGTGACAGGGAATTAAAATCGCGATTGGGTTGCGGTGGTTGGCGTTTCCCACGGCCCGAGCCGCCCCGGGGCGTTCCAGCGCCACAGGGATTTCCCGGTAAGAAACGGTTTTTCCATAAGGAATCTGTTGTAACCGCCGCCATGCTTTCAACTGAAAATCGGTACCTTCCGGTAATAACGGCAGCGTAAAATCACGGCGTTTTCCTTGAAAATATTCATCCAATTGAGTTAAACACCCGCCGAAGATTGGAGCATCTCCCCGCTCATCCACAACGGGTTCAGCAAAATGTATTGAGACAATCCCTTGATTTGTGCCGCTGATTTTAATGATCCCAATTTCAGACCGGTAATATACGTTATAAATCCGGTCGGGCACTTTCAACCACCTCAAACAGTAATTCATTTCGATTTTTGCCTGTTTCTTTGATAACGCCGATTTTTTTAAGGCAATAAGTCATTTTCCGGGCGGTGTAAACTGATTGCCCCAGGCTTTTTGCCAGGGTTTTGTTGGTAAAAGGCTGCTGTATCCCTTCAGGTATAAGTTTTAACCAATCCGTATCGGTAACGAACAACTGCCGATCCAACACCTCCAAAAGCCGCCGGTCCTTGATGCTGACCCCGCCCCGCCGCCAGCTTCCCTGGCCGTCGGCGCAACGGATCTCTTCTATTTTAACCATTAAAACTTCCAGGGAAAAATTTTGATGATTTACCAGCGCCGGAATTCTCAGCAGTTCCTTGAATACTTCCTCCGTCCGGCCTGTTTTGGGGGATTTCCGGCGGTTAATAATTGCTCCTGATGCTTTAGTATTTATAATCCATTTTTCCCGGGCAATCGGAAAAACAAGCCGGACATGGTGATTTTCAAGTAACACCTTTAGTTTTCGGGCTATCGCCGCGAAATTGGCGGTTTGAATCTCAATTAACAACTCCCGGTTCTCTCCCTGGATTAGATCGACGATAAAACCGCCGACTTTCTCCTCAATCAGATCGCCCGGCAGCCGATACCACGCTTTTATATCGGCATGAAGCGTCCCCTCGTTGGAGGTGTTGATTTGAAATTTTCCGGGAACCGGTTCCGCCTGAATTAACTCCGGCATGAAATACTCCTTTTTAGCTCACCAAATCGGATACGGAATCCATTCCTAAGTTGTTGTTAAGAATTTCTTCCAAAACAACCGCTACCCCGTCATCCTGGTTGGTCTTGGTAACCAAATCGGCTGCTTGTTTCACGATAGCGGAGGCATTACCCATCGCTACCCCGATGCCGCAGCCGGAGATCAATTCCAAATCATTATTATCGTCTCCGAAGGCAATCGTATCTTTCAGCTCTAGTCCAATGGAATTTAAAACAAGCTGCGCCCCGGTAAGCTTGGAAATGTTCCTTAAAAAAATCTCGGCGACGGAGGAACCTGTTACCAACAAACGGCAATCGCCGGGAAGGTTCCGTTCAATATCCGAAATATCGGGAATATTGCTTAGATCGACCAGGATTTTAGCCGCATGTTCGAATTTGGTGGATTGAAAATCTACAATCCGGTATTCCATTTTAAAATCAAATTTAGCCAGCGAGTAATTGCTAAATAATTGATTTTCAGCCTCAACCGATACAATACTGCCGGGATAGGTTAAACGCAACCATTTCAAAATATTCCGCACCGACTCGCCGGGAATCAAATTTTGGTGGATTAACTGTCGATTATGGTAAATTTCGGCGCCGTTATAACAAATATAATATTCACAGTGAAACTGCTCGGATATCTTTCCCAGCACAAAACGGGGCGGCCGTCCGGTGGCGATAACAATCTCCCTTCCCATATTCTTCCACTGATTTAAAATATTAATAGTCCGCCGCGAAACCGTTCCATCATTGCGAAAAACAGTCCCATCCAGGTCCAAAACCGCTGCTTTCGGATTCAGCTTGGAAATATCATACCGCCGTTTCAAGTTTTTTCTCCTTTGTGGTTATACTAAAACTAATTTAATTTGTTAATGATCTTGATCCATGATTCGCCATTAGTAATATTAATGAATTTTACCAACAAAGAAACCCGGTTATCCTTATTAAGGATCTCCCAATAATATTCGGCTGACCGGTCAATATCATCGTAAAGCTCCACCGGATAAGGCTCGCCTTCAAATGATGGCAACGGGTTGCCATCGCTGTTATATGTATGCAAACAATGGCCTATTCCCGGAAAGGCGGTCTCATAATTGAAATAATTACGGATACAGGCATTAGAGCATCCGGGCACGGCTTTAATAATCGATAACCGATAAGCGTAATTACGGGTCTGAAGATCAATCAAGCCGGAAATCCGGGGAGTATAGTTGGGGGCATCCGGTTCAAATTGCCGGGTGTTGAGGGCTGACTCAAAGCATCCGCCGGTTTGCAGGGCGTTAAAAATAGTGTCGGTCTGATCGCCGTTGGAAACGATATGGTTGCCATCGTAAAACTTAACCGGATAATAAATAATCAAGGACGGATCGGTAACTTTCTTCTCGTCAAACGCCTGCGTTTTAACAAACCCGTTTTCATTCACAAAAATGCGGTTGCGGCTGTTTTCGCTACGCCCCATAATCCAGTAAATTTGAACGTAATGCCGGCCGTTTGGAGACATTCCGGTAATGATTCCCCGGCCGGGATAAGAATTGTTTTTTAAGGTTTCGAGATTTGTTTTCATGCGATCCGTGATAGTCGCCATAACAGTCATCCTTTCAAGTTCCGATTCACGATACTGCTTCGGCATGATTATGCTTTTTCCTTTTAAATTTTTGGCGTATCTTTTCTTAATTTTTATTCCGAATTCCGGCTCTTAGTTGCTGAATTGCGTTACATCAATTTAGTTTCGGTTGTCCCAAGATTGGTTTGTTAGTCTGTAATTTGATTTCCGATAAGTATTTATAAAGCGGCCCTAATAGATTAAAAGCGTATTTTAAACGCTTCGTTAACTCCGGTGAAAATAATAAACCATCAATCCCGTTTTGGCGGGAGAGATAAAAGCTTTTAAACTGCAGCCATTCACGGATATCCGGCGGCAAATCCGGACGCAACTGTTTCTTATAACGATCGCCTTTAAGTTCGAAAATATCAGTAGCCCGGTAAAAAGCAACCACCTCCAGGAAATGCTCCGGTTTGGCGATAATCGTATCCCGGAACTGATCCATTACTACTTTGGAGGCATTGTAAAATCCCATCCCGAAACCGTAATGTTCCGGAGTAATATCAAAATAAAACGCGGGCGCTTCTTCCCAATCGGAAATCCGGCGTTTAAAAGTCAGCCACACATTACTACGGTAAAGGGATTTATCCTTGGAAAACCGGGTATCGCGGTAAATCCGGGAGATGGTCTTGCTTATCGCCGGAGTTGTCACGAAATAAGGATCGATTGAAAGCATAAACCCGCTTAAATCGCTTACCAGATATTGAAACGGCCTTGCCAAAACCTCCTGGTAACGCTGTTTGTTGGCTTCAAACCAGGTCTTGTTGTTATTGGCGCGGATGTCTTTTAAGAATTGAACCGCATCCGGCGAAAAGCCGGTGAAGGCATGATTTAGTTCTTTCAAATAATCACTCCTAATCACTCCAATGAAATTCAATTCTTGTTATAATGTTTATATAATTTCTATTTTCTAACCAAAAGAAAAAGGAGTTGCAAAACTCCTTACGAATTGTTTTTAACTGTCTTTATAGACATTTAATATTGTCAAATAATCATCAATTATCTGTTTATGCTGCATATCCTCGGTAAATAACATTTTACATTCATTTTCCAATGCTGCCGATATTATCAAACTGTCATAATAGGAATAATGGTATTTTTCAAAAATATATAAAGCTTTTTTAATAGTCTCGATAGAAGTTTCATTAACTTCAAGGTTTTCGCAAATCTCATTGATTATCATTAATATAGTATTCGGATTTACCGAAAACTTTTTTAGCATGACATTTGCTAACTCATTTAATACCTGGGTACTGATTATACAATGATAATTTACAATTATATCTTTACTTTTTTCTTGTTTCTCCGGCTCATCCTCGGAATATAAATATATTAAAACATTTGTGTCCAGAAAGACCCTATCGTTCATTAGCGGACTCCCTGTCAAATTTATAACCCTTTGTTCTAATTTTTACTGACTTAAATTCAGAAACCGCCTTTTTTTGATGTACCTCTGTCAGAATAATAACTTTAACCTTATCTCCAACAATATTCAAGTACTTGTCAGGAATTTTAATTATTCCATTCTGAATTTTAGTTTCAAATTCAAATCCATACATGAGAGTGTCCTCTTTAGTTTAATAATTACTTACCTGTATATATTATACCTAAAACGATAAAAAGTTAAAAGGAATTTTCATTCCCGCAATAACCGTAAATAATCTTTCTGCGTCTCCTTGACCCGTCCGGCGATAAAATCGATGAACCCGGCATCATCTCGATGAGCTTTCTCCAGCAACCTTATGTATTCCCCCCGAAGTACCGGAGGTATTATCGTTACCCCATATCCTTTCTTGAGTAAAATTAAATTCATCAACAGCCGGGCCACCCGGCCGTTGCCGTCGATAAACGGGTGAATGAAAACGAATTCTTTATGCGCCAGGGCCGCCATTTTAACCGGATGAACGGAATCTCCAATTCGATTCATCTCATGGATAAAATTCTCCATCAACGCCGGTACTGTCTCCGGCGACGGAAGAGTATATTGGGAACCGGTGATGATTACTTTTTCGGTTCGATACCGGCCGGCTGTTTCTTCATCGATATGCCGGTAAAAAAGATGATGCAACTTTTGAATATCCGATCCTGTTATCTGATTCCCACCTGTTAAAGTATAAAGGAATTCATAGGCTTCGCCGTGACCGAGCGCTTCCAAGCAATCCCTGAGCGGCTTGCCCCCAGCGGTCAGGCCGTCCTCCAACAGCACCTTGGTTTCGGTTTCCGTGAGTGAATTGCCTTCCAACGCATTGCTGGTATATGTCAGTCCAATTTTATAATAATCCTTGAGCTGTTTGAGCAAATGCCCGGAAAAAGGCTTAAAGGCATCGATTTCTTGTTTCAATGCATCAATTTCATTGAAAATATTATTCATGGTCCGCTCCTTCGATCATGGTCTCTTTTTTCTCCCGTCCGGTTGGTTAAAGCCATACCGCCCCGAATCCAAACAAAATCATCAATGTAGCTAAAACTCCACCTTCCGGGCCGAATAAACCGCCGCTTAAAAGATCGTTCCGCAAGATCCGAATATTAAACAAAGCGGTGACAACCTTTCCGCTGACTGGAAAGCCGAAAACGCTTCCCTGAAAATAATTCCAGGCGATATGATAACCGATGGGCATCCATAAGTTGCCGCTTTTAAGATACATTAAGGTTAATAAAAATCCCACCAGCATGATGTTCAGCAATCCCATGCCGTTTATATTGGGATTTACTCCATGCAACAAGGAAAAAATTAAAGCTGATAACAGTACCGCCAGCCACAACCGCTTCATTTGCAAAAATACGAAAATCGAGTAGCCACGGGAAAACAGTTCTTCACTAATGCCGACCACGATGAATAACACCAGGTTCCAAAGCAGGGCCATTGAAAAATGAGGACTCGCCAAACCATATTGTATTGTAACCCGCCCGGTTCCCGCTAGAATTACAAATATTACTACGATTGATGCGGCACCCAATAGAAATCCGAACCATAGATTTGGAAAATTCCCCCGTAATCCGGCCAGTCCGATATCTTCCGGTCTCTTTTTATCCAATATATATAGGACCAGTAATACGGCCCCGATGATAATCAATGTATTGATAATAAAACCTACCGTCTCATCTTTTAAAAAACTGGAAATCATTTTTAAATATTGCTTATGGGCATGACTCAAGATTGAAAGCAAAATCATCCATATCAATTCACCCAATAAAATGCAACCAAAAACCAGCCCCATCTTCCAACCGGAACGGACCTGATGACAACGGTTGATAAAAATTGATTTAAAAAAAGCCGTCATGCTGCCTCCTGCCTCCTTGTAAAATCTAAAGAATCGTTTCCTTGATTAATTTCACCAAACATCACTCTCGGTAACCGGTATTATTATCGCTCGCAAGATTTTTAACCGGTCATCGGTTTTACTTCTTCAATGATAAATCTAATAATCATTAAACAAAAAAACCAATTTCCCTGTTAGTCTCTGAAATAATTTTGTTTTTATAATCATTGGGGGATGGGTCTTTACGCGGGTTCGGGATATGGATGAAATTACGAGAAATCCATATTAAATTGGAAAAATAAAAGTAGGACTTTTTTGGATATATGAGGAATTCATTAATAAAAATTTTAGTAGTAATTCAATGTTTTTATTTGTCGGTTTATTTATCCTCAAATAATTATACCTTGATTTTAGAAAGGAGCTACTCCATGAAAATCACCAGCGAAATCAAACGATACCTACAAAATTTGCAAGCCGAACGGGAAGCCGTTACTCTCTATGAAAAACTGGCAACGGTGGAGCAAAATCCGGATCTGGCGGCCATTTATAATAAATTGGCGGAGGCGGAACGGAAGCATGCCCAATTTTGGGCCGGTAAACTCCAAGCGGCGGGAATGGATGTTGCTAAGTTCAAACCCAGTTGGCGCACCCGGTTATTTAAATGGCTGGCCGGCGTCATGGGGCCCGCTTTTATTTTGCCTTCAATAGCTTCGCTGGAAAAAAGCGCCGCAAACGAGTATGATGGACAAGCCGATGCCGAAACGGCCGATATGCCGGCCGACGAACGCTCCCATGCCCGGGTCTTTGGATATCTGGCTCAAACCACTCAAGGAATTCAAGGAAACGATCTGGCCCGTTTCGAGGGCCGGCACCGCGCCGGCGGCGGCAATGCGCTCCGGGCGGCGGTCCTGGGCGCCAACGACGGTTTAGTATCGGTATTCAGCCTGGTAATGGGAGTGGCAGGCGCCAATGTGCCTTCGCAAACTATTTTACTTACCGGCTTTGCCGGCCTGCTAGCCGGGGCGCTGTCCATGGCCCTCGGCGAATGGCTTTCGGTGCAAAGCTCGCGGGAGCTGTACCAAAATCAAATATCGATTGAAAAACAAGAACTAACCGAAGCGCCCGAGGAAGAACGGGAAGAACTGGCCCTGATTTATCAAGCCAAAGGAATAGACGCGGCAACGGCCCGCCAAATGGCTGACCATTTGATTCATGATCCGTCCACGGCTTTGGATACAC
>JBJKPO010000069.1:0-3862 GCA_046706235.1 Bacillota bacterium
GCATGGTATTCATTATTCCAAATCCGGCAATCAGCAAGATCATTGTCGTTAAGATATTGATAATTCGCTTGCGGAAAGCAACCAATTCAATAAAATTCTTGGCGTAATCCCGCCAGCTTAATACCTGTAACCGGCTGGAAAACTTAAGTTTACGGAATTCTTTTTGAAATTTCGCGATTTGGGAGTTATTCCGTAACGCCACCGCAATATCGGTAACTCCGGTAAAACTTAAGAACTCCCGGGTAAATCGCAATGGCACCCAAAAGGCGCCGTTGTCCAGCACCGGGTTTCCGGTTTGAATCAAACCCTTGATTTCGAGATCATAGGCATTTATCCCCATCTGAGCGGCTTGGGAAATCACGGTTACCATATCTCCAACCTTAAGACCGAGTAACTTGGCCAGATCGGAACCCACCACTATTCCCTCACCGTCCGGCTCCAAATATTTCCCTTGAGTAATTGCCCGGGAGCGTTCGAAGACTTGATCTTCCCGGGCCGGGTCTACCCCTAATCCGATGGCCCGAATTTCATCGGAACCGTTACTCAAACTCCCGTGGAATGTAATCCGCGGTGAATAAGCCTTCACATCCTTCTTTATTGCCAGTGATTTAATAATCGGATCATAATCCTGCACCGGATAATCGAGCGGGCTTTCCAGTTCATCCAATGGATAAGTCCGGTTGACGATTTTAATGTTACCGGTTTCGGTTTTTATTAAAAGATTGCCGATCTGCCATTCCAAACCCTTATTGACGCCATTGGCCAGCATGGAGAAGAATACGCCCCAAAATACCGCTAAAACCGTAATCCGGGTCCGCGTTCCATTGCGGAAAACATTTTTCACGGCCATCTGAATCAGCAATTTTAGTCACCCCTTCTTACATTTCTTCTTACTTCAGTGTTCTCGATTACCCAGCCTGTTTTTCATCCCCGTCAATCCGGCCGTCTTTTAGCCGGACCACCCGGCGGGCCCGCTCGATGACCATCCGGTCGTGTGAAGAAAAGATAAAGGTAACTTGTTTGCGTTGATTGAGTTCTTTCATTAAATCCAGAATGGATTCGCCATTAACTGAGTCCAGGTTAGCGGTGGGTTCATCGGCTAATACCACGGAAGGTTCCTTGATCAAGGCCCTGGCAATCGCAACCCGTTGTTGCTGCCCGCCGCTCAGTTCGCCAGGACGCCGGTAAACTAGGCTTTCCAGGCCGACTTCGGTCAAAAGTTTGCGGACCTTCTCATTCCGTTCTTCTTTGCTATACCGTTTCAGTAATGTCAACGGAAACTCGACGTTTTCAAAAACCGTTAATACCGGCACCAGATTGTAGGATTGAAAAATAAAGCCCAGCCGTTCCCGGCGAAAGTCAGCCTGGCACCGGTTGTCGATTGTGGCGATGTCAATCCCGTCAACCAGGACCTGTCCTTTCGTCGGCGAGTCCAGGCATCCGATCATATTTAGCAAAGTGGTTTTTCCGGAACCGGACGGTCCCGCCAAAACCGTAAACTCGCCTTTTTCAACCGTTAAGTTGATATTATCCAGAGCTCTCACCGTCACCAACCCACTGCCGTATTCCTTGGTAAGATCTTGTATCACAACTGTCGCCATAATGAATCCTCCTTAAGCGATAAATGATTTTTGAAACTTAAAAATTGGTTTTTACCGCCAATACTATTTCGCTGAAGCAATCGTAAGGCAGTTGCAATATACGGCTCCCTTGCGAATAATAATTGTACATCCCGGATATCTCGATATTATCGTTTAAAATGTATTTTATATTGAAATTATACATTGCGGCATTGTTCGTCAAATCTTGCAGCCCGCCGGCGGATAAAGTCAAATACCCCTCGGGACTGTAACGGCTCATGAGATATAACTGATTATGACCGGTTTGGCCGTTTTGTAAATATTCGGCCAAGAGATAAAGCCCATTCCCGATTTCAAAAGTATAATCACTGCCCATTACATAACTATTGTAGTAAATTTCAAAACCGGTTGCAGCCGGAATATCGGTAAACCAAGCGGTCTGGGCCCAAATTCCGGGGAGTTCGGCGCCCAATTCGCCTTTGACTTCCAATATATTTACTTGACGCTCATCCAAAATAACGGGAAGATTAGTAAGATTAACCCGTCGAATTGAGTATCCCGAGAAATCAAATAATCCAAGTGTGAATTGTCCTTTAATTCCATAATCGCAATTAACGATTTTATCCGCTGGAAGAACCACGGCCTCGACCTGAGAGGTGCCGGTGATGTTCCATTTGGTGGATATGGCGTTAATCCCGTCCTTCTCGCCTTTAGGATCCAGAGGGTTAATTATATTGAATTGGTCCGGCAAATTAAAAAGATAGCCGTTTCCCCAGGCTATATTTTGCAATCCGGCGGTAATCTTTCCCCAGGAAGGATAGAGATCGAGGTAAGCCCGGTTTAACTCCAAAACATTACCGGCTGGTTCCGGCAAGTTGTTGATAGCAGTGACGGAAATGTATAAATAATGAGTATCCGCCCTGGTTTTAAAATCCAGCTTAAATTTATTGGTATCGCTGATGTTTTCGTCGTTTGTAATTTGAAGCCGGTTTTCCAGGTAACCGCTTAAGTCTATCGCATCAACCCAGCTTGTGAAATATAATAAACCTAACAGAATAATAATGAATGAATAAATTTTTTTCATATCCACTCCTCCGATTTTACAAAAAATCATAACCGAAGCATTTAAAACCTGTATTTCTCGGTAAGTATCCCGTTAAAAACTACTTTCACTATTGTATCGAACGCCTCTTTGATGGAAAAAGGCATTTCAGACAACACCATGGGATTAACGATGGTACGGATACTATTTACAAATATCATTATGATGATATCCTTATTTATATCGGGACGAATAATCCCTTGTTCGATACCTTCCTGAATCAGGTTCCGGAAATTAGTCATGATTTCCTTTTCCCTTGTTTTCTCTATCTCCGCCCATATTTCCGGAACAGTTTTTTGCAAGTCTTGAATCGGCGCCAATCCGATTCGATTGGAGAATTTACCGATAAAAGACATCAATTGTTTCAATCGCTCCATATAGTCGATATTATTATCATTAAGTATCGCAACAATTTGGGTAATTGCCTCCCGCATCAAATCTTCAATCGATTGTTTGACTAATTCTATTTTGGAAGGAAAATATTTATAGATAGTTTTTTTACTAATACCTAGATTGTCGGCAACCTCATCCATGGTTACCTTTGAATACCCAAATCTGAAGAAACATTCCCGGGCTTCGTTCATGATGCGCTTTCGAATTTCATGTCCGTTCTCCATTTGTCACCCCTTAAATCTCTTGTGTTGCTTTATCTATATTCACACTAGCCTATTTAACTGAATAGCCATTTGAAATGATTAAATGATACTATGGAAACTGATTTAGTTTCTTTAGTTTCCATTATAGAACAATTTTACCTGATTGTCAATTGTATAAGTTCCTTGGAAATCAATTCAAGCCTGGTTTCTTTGTTTTTATTGTCCTCAGGTTCAACCGGTATATTCAAAAAAAAGAAAAAGGAGGATATATCCATTGGATAAAGAAATATATTATAACTTGATCTTTATATAATCATGGGTTCTTTTTCTCATGGTTTTTTATTATCTATAACGTCTGTTTCAATTAACGAAGTATTAAAATCAATTTGTGACCCTGATCTAAACCGGGAAGAAAGTTTAGCCGGCCTCCAGCATAAATTTAAAGAAGCGGTGATCAAAAGGACAACTCCTCATCACCGTTGCTCCGAAGGAACAAATCATTACCAAAGTTTATTTATACAAATTTTTACGGATTGCATAAGGAGGGTTATTAATGACTCAACTCCGATTTGCGGTTTTAGGGG
>JBJKPO010000070.1:0-6466 GCA_046706235.1 Bacillota bacterium
GGCCCACCGCGTGGTACATATTTTTCACGACGAAAGCTAATTGCGCCGGAACCGCCATTTCCCGATCTAATTAAAATTTTAGCCTGATCTAAAAACAACTTCCACCTCAATATTTATATTTTTATTCCATATCTCGCTTGACAACTATTTATTTCCCGTATATAGGATAACCCGATTACGGCCATTTTTTTTAGCTTGATACAAAGCATCATCCGCCCAGGCGATCAAATTTTCCATCATAATAATGGTCTGTTCCTCATCCAATTGAGTTATGGAATTGTTTTGGGGCAGACAGCTTACTCCAAAACTAGCTGTAATTTCTAGATTGCCGTATGCGACACAAAATTTTCGTTTTTCAATCTTCTCCCGTAACCGTTCCGCCAGTTCAAAAGCATTTTTAACTTCCGTTTGGGGAAGTAAAATCACAAACTCTTCGCCCCCAAACCGGCAAGCCACATCGTATTCGCGGATTGAACCTTTAATTAAGTCGCCGAATTCGGTTAATAACTGATCTCCAACCTGGTGACCATATTGATCGTTAACATTTTTAAAGAAGTCAAGGTCGATTAATATTAATGAAAGCACATGTTTTAACCGGAAGGCTTTCTTTATTTCCTCCTTGACCCGTTGCATCAAGAAATTACGATTATAAAATCCGGTTAATTCATCCAAAGTCGCCTTTTGGTACAGCTTGGAGATATTTATATATAGTTTGGCATTTTCCAGGGCAGTTTCCTTGGCTAATTGGTATAAGCGGGTATTATCCAGACGAACCGCCGCCCGCGGCGCAAAATATGATAACAAACGTAATTGCCGCTTATTAAATACTCCGCTCTTCCGGACCAGGATGAAAGTGCCGAGAACTTTTCGCTGGACACTTAATGGTAACACCATCAGGCAACGATAAGTTTCGGTAAACTCCCGGGTATTCCCGAAATTTGCTCCGGTCATCCGATTAAAATCCAAAATATAAGCTTTAGGCGAGCTTCGCAATTGCTCCAAAATCCCGTTCGCTTGCCGCAATATCCGGGTTATATTGTTGATTTTGTCGGTTGGAATTCCTAATATTGATTTTAATTTAAACTCATCTTGGATTTCATCCAACCAATATATTATACCCGCGCTGGCCTCGGTCTCCTTGATTACTCTTGCCAAAATATTTTTCGACAGATGGACAAAATCCAACTCGCCGTCAAAAACATCCTCCAACTCGAACAGGCGCCGGTAAAAATTGTTACTGAAACGGTTATATGTAATATTTACCAAAATTATAGCAAATACCAATAATCCCGAACAAATATACCCTATCAAATTTAAAACCACCTTTCACTGTATTATCGGCATTTTTGAAAGATGGTTTAATATAGTATAAAATTTAATTATTTTACCATTCCAAAAGGGTTGCTCCCCAGCTTAATCCGCCTCCGAATCCAACCAGCAGAATATAATCTCCTTTCTGAAATCGATCCCAGTGATCATTCATTGCCAGCGGAATCGAAACGGATGAAGTATTCCCATAACGTTCGATATTACTGATGAACTCGGTTTTGCCAACCGCGACATCCTTGACGGCCTCAATAATTCGAATATTAGCCTGATGAGGAATAATATAACGAATTTGTTCCGGTTTAAGCCCGGCCTTACGGGGAACGCTGTCATAAAGCTCCTTGATGATATTGACCGCAAATTTAAATACGGTTTTCCCGTTTTGACGGAAATAAAATTCGGAAAGATTATTGGCGGCCAGATGACTTACTCCGCCGATCACCACATCTTCCGCCTGACTTGGGAACGAACCGAGTTCGGTATGCAAAATAAGGTGTTCGGGACGATCACTGGTTACCACGGCCGCGCCGGCGCCATCGCCAAATAAAACACAACTGGCGCGATCCGTATAATCTACCATTTTAGAAATCTGTTCGCCGGCGGTTACCAGACCGGTTTTAATCGACCGGGTCTTTAAAAAGCTTTCGGCGGCGGCCAGACCGTAAATAAATCCGGTACAGGCGGCATTTAAATCGAAACAAAAGACTCTATCGATTCCCAAACGGTTAGCGACTTCATATGCCTGGGCTGGGGTGATCCGATCCGGGGCAATCGGTGAAGAAATTATAAAATCAAGTTCCTTAGGGTTAACATTGCTTCGTTCGCAAGCAATTTTGGCTGCATCGGTAACTAAACCGGCTATCGTTTCATCCGCTCCCAATATCCGGCGCTCTTTGATCCCGGTTCGGACCGTAATCCATTCATCGGTCGTATCTACCATTTTTTCTAATTCGGAATTGGTTAATGACTTTTTAGGAACTGCGGTTCCGATCGATCGAATCCCAACTTCTGACATTTTAGTCCTCCTGTTTGATTTGAATTTTTAAAATAACCTCTTATTCAGCATCCTTTAACAACTTAAGATACTCAGCCATTTCCAAATTCATCCCATAAATAACAAAAGCCCCTTTGCAGATAATTTCTTCTTTAGAACGGACTACAACTTCAATCAAAAAACGATGGCTTTTTTTCTCAACGACTTGGGCTTTGGCAATTAACTTTTCGCCGGCATGGACCGTTCGCAAAAAATCCATTTCCACTTTTCCAGTCAAGGCTACCGGAACATCCACCACGGCATTGGCTAAGGAATTAGCCTGGGCAAAAATAATATGTCCCCGGACAATATTGCATTTCTCAAGACACATTGTCCGGTCGGTATCCAGAATCGAAAGGCCCCTTTTCCCCGGTTCGATCTCAATTAAATCCCCAACAATTTCAGTAACCCCTAAAGACTGAGATACTCCAAAAAAATGGGACGCCATCTCCTTGGTTCGCTTACGAACCTCTGGAATCGATAATTCCAAACGATCGAGCCGAATCGTCGGAATACTGACCTCCAAAATTTCGGCAAGCTCTTCATCGGTTATAAAAGGATTTTTTTCAATTGCAGCCAGTAATTTTTGATGCCGTTCCGATTTCTTCAGTAGCAGTCACCCATATCACTTTAAAATTTTATTACTACCTGATAATAATTATAACTTGTTTTTATTTCTATTTCAACTTAAAAATATCGATTGGATACGTTTTAGTATGGTAAATATGTTTTTAAATAGGTAATTTCGCCCACTATCGAAAAACTTTCCAAAGCCGCCGGGATGAAAATCGATTCACCTTCGTTCCACTTCATCGCGGTATCGTTATACTCGATTCTGGCTTCGCCTTGCAAATTGGTAAGATTGTAAAAACAGCTCCCATCGTTAAAAAAATCGCCGGTATCCCGGTGAAGGCAATAATCAACATTAAAAAACTCGGAATTGATTAAACGGGAATTCGGGGCCGGTTTCACCGGATGTTGGGGCAGCGAATCATCGAACCGGATTACCTCCAGAGCTTTTGAAATGTGTAAATCACGGCGTTTTCCATTTAAATCGGTGCGGTTAAAATCATAGAGCCGGTATACCGTTTCCGAGTTTTGCTCAATCTCGAAAACCAAAATACCATCTTGAAGCGTGTGAACCAACCCCGGAGGAATAATGTATACTTCCCCCGCTTTTACCGGGATTCGGTTTAAATAAGCTTCAATGTTTCCTTCCGCGAGCGCCGTCTTTAAAATATCCGGAGTGGTTCCGGGCTTTAACCCGTATATGATTTTAGCGCCGGGTTCAGCGGCCAGGATATACCAAATTTCATATTTGCCGGACTCACCCTCGTTTAAAAACGCGTAAGCATCGTCCGGATGAACTTGAACTGAGATTTTATCCCTTACATCTAGTAGTTTGACTAATAATGGAAATTTCTTTAAATAATCTTCCCCTAAGCGGTTTCCTAAAAACTTCACGCCATATTTTTTAATGAGTTCGGGGATGCTTAACCCGGCTAAAGGGCCATTGGCGACAACTCCCAATCCTTTCGGGTGCGCCGATATTTCCCAACTCTCGCCAATAAAACCGGATGGTATAATCCGTCCGTATTTTTCTTTTAAAGCCCTACCACCCCATATTTTAGGTTGGTATACCGGTAAAAATTTAATTGGATACATTCGTAAGAATCCTTTCGATGGATATGAAACATAAATGTAAACCTTAGTTAAGATCGTTACGAATAATTCCAAATTTTTTTACACTAAAAATAACATACCCTAACCGGTCCATTACTAAAGTCATTTTCTCCAACCATACATTGTTTTCTTCCTTATCCGGGATATCCGGAAATGAAAATCGGACCACATAATGTAAGAAATCCCTTCGTATTTCCTTATTGCCCGGCAAATAAAAATACGATACGGCTAACCGGTGTTCATCGTTAATTCCAAGCACAAAAAAGCACAGACCTTTTAACCACAAAAATCTTCGCACTTTTTGTTCGATCTGTTCCGGATCATATACCTTACTAAAATTACCACCGATAAATTTTTTAGTTTTGGCAATTAAATTACTGGCTTTCTCAAACGCATCATTTAAAATAACGTCAGGATATCTTGGAACTTTGCTTTTTCCTTTTTCTTGATATTTCGCAAGCATATATCGAGAAACTTCTTCAAAAATTCGATTTTTATTATAGGCGGCAATAAATTGATCCATGATTTGTCTGCGTCTTACCCTTTTTTCTTCAAGGGATAAATCATCAACAATTAAACCATCTTGACTCGTTTCACTCTGATCCTGAGTTGGCCGGGTCAATTCTTGTTCTTCCTGTTCTTCTTGTTCTTCTTGTTCTTGCTGTTCTTCTTGTTCTTGCTGTTCTTGAAATAACTCATCCCTGGTTTGGTTGTTTAAAACCGACCCATCCTGAAGTCTATCCTGGGAAAATTTTTTTAAAAAAAGTAATGAAGAGTTTATCCCTGGAGTAGCCCCGGCATACGGAATCAATATTAAAACACTTAAAATCAAATAAATCACTAACCGGTTTCGAGTAAACATCAAAAACCTCATTTATAATATTGTCCCAAAAGAATCTTAACAGTTGCTTTCCCGGATGTCAAGATTTGAATTATTATTACTCCGGCAGTTGAAGATGCAAATCATTAACTGAGAAAACTCCGTTTTCATTGGCTCTTACAATATCATTAATTGATATATTTAGCCACCGGAGTAATATTAATATATCCGATGAAAAAAACCCGGACAAAGCTTAAGAATCCGGGTTTCAATCGTCAGAATACGGGCTTTTTATTATACATTAAATAACATATCGGCATAAGTGGGGAACGGCCAAATTTTATTATCAACCATTGTTTCCAATTTATCCCCATCGAGCCGCAACCGGTTCATCGCCGCAAAAACAACGTCACGATAATATTGGGCATGTTTCAAAGTATCTTCCGCTGTTTTCTCGGCATCCTCAAGGGCTTTCTCCACAGCGGCGATATTTCCGACGAAACTTCCAAAACTATTTGTTAATTCATTCAGTAATTCCGTCTGGGCATCCGTACTTGCCTTTGCGGATACCGCTTTAACTTTTTGAATCGAATCCGCAACCATGGCGGTATATTGGATTACCGCCGGGACAATCTGGCGCTTGGCCATATGCAGCATTGTCAGCGCTTCAATATTGATTTGTTTGATATAGTTCTCCAGATAAATCTCGTACCGGGAATGCAACTCCGCCTTGCTTAATACATTATGCTTTTCAAAAAGCCGGATAGTCTTATCGTCAACCCAAACCGGAATCGCGTCAACCGTCGATTTAATATTCGGTAAATCACGTTTTTCAGCTTCTATTAACCATTCTTCGGCATAATTGTTCCCATTGAAAATAATCCGTTTGTGTTTGGTTACAATTTCCTTCACGATATTATTTACTTCACTGTCGACATCACCGGCTTTTTCCAGCCGATCGGCGATTTGGGAGAGAGTTTCAGCGACAATCGTATTTAATGCGGTATTTGGACCCGCGATCGAAGCGGATGACGCCACCATCCGAAATTCAAACTTATTGCCGGTGAAGGCAAACGGTGAGGTGCGGTTACGATCAGTGGCATCTTTCGGCAACGCCGGTAAAGTCGATACCCCGATTTTTAATTCCCCGCCGCCTTTGGAGCTTTTTGCGTCGCCCTTTTCCAGTTGGTCGAAAATATCGGTTAATTGTTCCCCTAAAAATATCGAAATAATTGCCGGAGGAGCTTCATTAGCGCCAAGGCGATGGTCGTTGCCTGTATTGGCCGCCGATGCTCTTAACACATTGGAATACTCATCCACTGCTTGAACTACCGCCGCTAAAAACAGCAGGAACTGCTCATTTTCATGAGGGGTCTTGCCGGGTTCCAGCAAATTTTGCCCGTCATTGGTGCTCATGGACCAATTGTTGTGTTTACCCGAACCGTTAACGCCCGCAAAAGGTTTTTCATGCAACAAGCAAACTAAATTATGCCGCGCGGCTACCTTTTTTAAAGTCTCCATCGTCAGTTGGTTATGATCGGTGGCCACATTGGTGGTGCTGAATATTGGGGCCAATTCATGCTGGGCGGGAGCAACTTCATTAT
>JBJKPO010000071.1:0-3879 GCA_046706235.1 Bacillota bacterium
GATTTAAACTGCGTTAAAGTATCGGCGGTAATAAAATCAGGATCGATTAGACAATTCACTTCATATTGGGCCGCGCTTTCCGCTGTTTCCTGACTTTGAGCCTCTTCAAGCTTTACCGCTTGAGTTAAATTCTTAATCTGCGTTTTTAGGTCGATTTTTTTAAATTCCCGGAAATATTTCAACATCGTAACTTTGTATTGATTTAGCCGGGCGGCGTCCCAAGGATGGTTCCGTTCCAAATAATAAATTCCAAAATAAACCTTTTTACCCACATGCCGGTATATTACATTAAAGAAATCAAACTCATTTTGTTCGTAATTTATTTTGGCATCGGATCCGTAGATATAACCAAGCAATTCCAATACTAATCGATCCTTATCCGGCATTTGGTCAAATTGGTATGCCAGCATAAGTTGGAATTGGTACGGATAAATGTTCCGGCTTTCTTCGACGTCCCGGTACGGTAAATCGAATTCCTGAGGCGTTGTTTTCATCACTTGATCATTTTTACCGTAACCGTTACTTACTTTTTCCAATTCATTGAACGCTGGTCCGGGTTCAAAATCACCCGCCAGAATATAGGTGGCATTTTCCGGCTGGTAATAAACGCGATGAAATTCTTGTATATCAGCCGGTGTAAGGATGGCATAGTTCTTAGCGGCTTCACTGTAACTAAACTCTGGTGCCAAATAACGAAAAACCGGATAAATTTGATACCGATCGGAATAATCCATATCCAATTCATGAAGTATGATTTTTTTCTCTAAAGCAACATTCGACTCCGTTGTAGTGGTATTCCAAACCGAATCGTTTAAAATTTTTAAAGCGTTGTTAAAAATTTCCCTGGGAACTGTAAAAGTATATTGAGTGGCATTAAAGCCGGTCTCACCGCTGAACTCACCGCCCCCTCGCGTCGTCACTTTAGCGATATCATCAAAATTATATTTAGACCCGCCTCTAAATACCAAATGTTCATGGAGATGGGAAAGCCCTTTTACTTTTTCACTATTGAATCCGATTGGGAAAACGGCATTGATTGAAACCCGGGGTTGATCCTTCATTATTTTATAGATCACCTTGATCCCATTTTTCAGGGTAATCCTCTCAAAACCGCGTTCAGAGGCGGCTTGAAGCGGGAATGCAACATTCCCCAAACCCAAAATTATCGTCAAACCAATTCCCAAAATCCATAATTTGAATTTCAATTCGGCTTCACTCCAATCCGTATCTGATCGGGGTAAACATCCCAATCCACCGGAACTTTCCCGCTATTGTCCTTGATGGTTACCCCCTTTTTCCGAATTATCAGTTCATCGTCATTAAAATAACCATCATCATTCACGTCCAGATAAAAAGCATCCTCGGGATCGTTAAACCGGCCGTTATTATTCCGATCCACAATTGACGCCAATTTTTCATTGCCATCTTCGTTAAGTTTAACCAAAAACCAGGTGCGAACCGAAATATCCAAAAACGGTTTTTCGTTATAAAAAGGTCCCGGTTTATTCAACAAACCGCCTGCCTCAATCTCCACCGGGTAACTTTGATTGTTTTTGGCCAGGTAAGAAACATTGATGGTTATAGGTTCCGGGCTTTCCACCGTATAAATCTCCAGACCGTACCATTCATTTAATAACGGACGCCATGTTTCCCCGGCGAAACTGCCGTCGCCATCCGTATCAATGTACAACCGTTTTTCATCACCGACAATATCGACAATCACCCCGAATAACTGCGGTTTATCGCCTAAACGAATATAGCCGGTAAACGGTTGTTTCATCCCTAACTTGGGGAGATCTTTAAATTTCTCCTGACCTCCGATCACCAAGTCGACTTTTTGCCGTGAATTCCAATATTCCTTACCTTGGCGCGATTCCGGAGTATGATTCGTAATTGGGACTGCCGGATATTCGCCGGTAGAGATGATACCGGTTACCGGACCAACTTTTTTAGCCGATACTATCCCGGCCAACAGCAGAACCATCCCAATCATCCAACAACAACGCTTCACTTTTTTTATGGAATTTATCATTAATCTCTCGCCTTTCTTTGTGACCAGCCGTGTTGGTTCAAATATTCTCCTACTCTATAATAATGGTCTTTAGCCATTATTTTTTACCCCACCGTTTAAAATATTTTCCGGATCTTCCGGCGATTGAAGCCCGATTGCCTCTCCGATAATTCGCTGGATTTCGGAAAAAATCTCTGAAAATCGATACTCGGCCATTAAAAAATCCCGGATGTAAGGATTTAATCCGATGATCTCGGACAGTTTCCGCAATTCGTCTTCATACGGCGCAAGTAACTTATCGCCGCTCAGTTTCTTGCGTTCCAACTCCCACTGTTTTTTACGGAAATCATCCAACATAATTTTAGCTGACTCATGCCCGTCAAGTATTTTCTTGAATTTGGCGTAATTTTGGTATTCCTCGCTATCCGCCAAAGACTTAGCCAATTGCTTCGCCAAATCAACCGGTTTCAATCTAATCCCCCCTTGAATTCCATCAAAAATTGAAAGCAAACTTTATTTAAAATTGTTCCAAGTACTTTTAGTATGTTCTCAATTCGTTTTTTTACCAAAAAATCCTGCCAAAGATACCACTTACTACTACTATTTTCTTGGAAACTTGATTGTATAAACCCCAATCCCCGGCGTAAAACTAAAGTGAAATAATTTATATGCAACGGGTGATTATTCTATGTTAATTTTGCCGGTACGGGCCGGAATTTTATATTTATTGGTAGTGCTGATTGTCCGTATTATGGGCAAACATCAAATTGGGCAACTGCAGCCGTATGAATTGGTAATTACCATTTTGATTTCGGAATTAGCGGCCGTACCGATGCAAGATACGGATATTCCATTAATCAACGGGATTATTCCCATTCTTACCCTGTTATTTATTCAAGTCACGCTGTCGTTTATTTCCATGAAAAGCGAAACCGCGCGTCGCATCATCTGCGGTGGTCCCAGTATTCTCATTGAAAACGGAAAAATCATCCAAAAAGAGCTGACCAGGCTTCGTTTCAATATCAATGATTTATTGGAACAACTCCGCCTAAAAAATCTACCCAATATCGGCGATGTCGAATATGCGATTTTAGAAACCAGCGGTAAATTATCAGTAATACCGAAATCGCAAAAACGTCCGGTAAATCCGGAGGATCTGCAAATCGATACTGCTTACGAAGGCTTACCGGTAGCTCTGATCGTCGATGGGGTCGTTGATAATAAAAACTTAACAGCAGCCAAGCTTGATCAAAAATGGCTGCTGAACGAATTACATAAATTCGGTATTCAAAGTTGTCGACAAGTATTATTAGCCACTTTGGATACCTCCGGACGGCTTTATATTCAACCAAAGGATCAAAAAGGGGGTTAAATACTTGAAAACCTGGCTCGTTACCATCCTGGGATTAATATTATTTATCATTTTAGGGCTGCTCAACCAAATGATGTTAATTAAAAACACTAACCGGTTGGCGGTTGATCTTAAGAAAGTTGAGCAAGCCATCCGGGTCCAGCAATGGAACGAAGCTGATACTCAATTAACAGTAGTTCAAAAAAAATGGAACCAGGTTAAACCAATTTGGACCATGTTATTGCATCACCGGGAAATCGATAACATCGATCAGTCCCTGGTTAAAACCAGGCGGGCAATCCGGGCGGCCAATCTTCCCGCCGCCGAAGTCGAACAAGGGAGTTTGGCGGAATACATCGAACATATCCCTAAACGCGAGGAGTGTAGCTTGGTGAATATATTTTAAAATTATTTTTTATTATTTCCTTTTAAAACCGCTTCAATCTTTAACGTATCCATTTCCAAGTCAGCTTGATAATACTCAATAACGGTTTTCTCCAAAAGAAAACCGTTATTG
>JBJKPO010000072.1:0-5078 GCA_046706235.1 Bacillota bacterium
GATTTACGCTTTCCGGCGTTTATTCCCAGATTCGGACGATATATCGTGGACGGGAATTTAATATCAGGTTTGCCGAGGGAGCGGTCGATTCCCTGAAGGCCGACTCCGGCCTGGAGATCCGGCTGAAAACGGATTCACGGGCGATTGTCGAGTTTTATCCGCTACGATCCGGCAAACGGGAGTGGGGTCAGTTTAAACGCTTTCAAACCTGGAATGAATCCATCGACAACCGGTGGTTTATTTTGACCGATGATTTGGATGCGGCTGAAAGGTTATGGTCGCAAGGAGGATTGACTGGTTTTCTATCCGGGAATACGGTTTTAATTGATCAAATGTTGATCAACCGGGATGAAGTAATTGTCCGGTTGCGGCATTGCCATTCCGCCGCTAAAATCGTGGGGTTATTGGAACGGTTAGCCGAAAGTATGCAATACTAAATAATAAAGAAACAGGGTGATAACATGATTGTGGAACATCAAAAAGTAAATCCGGTTATGATTAGTCCTGGTATAGAACGGAGCATACTTGCCTCCGGGGGGCGCTTAATGGCGGTTGAGGCACAATTTCAAAAAGGGGCCGCCGGGGCGGTTCATTCCCACCCTCATGAACAGATTAGTTATATCATTAGGGGTAGTTTCGAGTTTGAACTTAATGGTCAAAAAATGGTTATCCGGGAGGGGGACAGCTATTATGTGGGCCCTGGGATCCCTCATGGGGTTACGGCTTTGGAGGATTCAATTATTCTTGATGTATTTACGCCCCAAAGGGAAGATTTTTTGTGATTATGACTGATGGATTCACTTCCCGGAAATGGTTATATTGTTAAACTTAATCCAGGGTAAAAGATTATAACCGTCATTATTACGTTCTTTGGATATCTGGTCAATATTTTCGAGCATCGCGACGATATTGCCGGATACCATTGTTTCTTTTATCGGATAACGGATCTTACCGTTTTCAATATAATAACTGTTTTTGGCGACACCGCTGAAGTCGCCGTTATTGCCGGGATTGCCGCCCGAAAACCGGCACAGCAGGAGTCCTCTCGGGGTTGATTGAATCATTTCATTCAGCGAGGAGTCTCCGGCGTCAATCACGTAATAACCGCCCATATTATCTGCTTTGGGCCGGCCGGTTTTGTTGGCCGCATAAAGATCCAGTAAAAACGAGTTAAGAATTCCATTAGCGATGATGGTTGTGTTCTTAGCTTCAAAACCGTCATCGGTATAGAAATATGCCGGGGCCGGTTCGGGGCCTATCGGGTTCGACCGGAGCGTCAATCCGCAATCAGCTATTTTTTGGCCTAACTTGTCCTGATATACCGAATTTCCGGCAATCATTGCAAAGTTAGATAAATACCCGGTAAAAAAAACGATAAAATCACTCAGGCATTCCGGGGTTATTATGATTGGGCCGTTAAATTTCCCGGGAACCGAACCAACTTGGAGTTGATGCGCGGACTGATTGAACAAACGATCGATGCCTCCAATATCTTTGATGGGTAAATTTAAATCTTTAAACCGGCATTCCACATAATTCATGGAAGATGTTTTAACGCCATCCTTACTGGTAAATACGGCGTCGAAATTATAGGCTCCGTTATTCGAACGGAATTCAACTTCGTTTGAATTGACGAATACGCTTTCAGTCCTGGTAAAATCAAAATTTATTTCTTCAATGAGGGTATTGGGATAAGCTGCTTTTGAATAAGCAAGGAATTCTTTCAACCGGACATACATATTATCAAGATCGCCATGGGCGGGACCACTGGAAAAACTTTTAGACAGTTGGGTACCGGAGATATCGTTAGCCGGATCGGCTTTAGAGGAACCGGCGAGTTGAATAACCTCCCAAACGGCTTTTCCGATAGATTCGGTATCGGTTTTATTGATTGCAACCGTTCCTTTTTTGCCATCGTTCCCTACCAAGCCGAGTAAATCGACGGCGGTATCGAATGTAGTCCGAAATAGACTGATATTGTCGATGGCGACATTCAGTTCGTGCTTTTCGGATTTGGATATATGGCACTGAGCTTTGTCCGCACCGCTGTTAAGTAAATGAGTAACGGCATCCTTAGCGGTTTCAACAGTATTCATTATTTTCCTCCTATATTCACCTTGCATTTGATGGCCGGACCGCCCATTCCAACCGGTATAAGCTGTTTTTTGCCGCACATGCCGGCGCAGTTCCAGTTCATGTCGCTTGAAACCATGGTGACGGATTTTAGCACGTCAATGGCGACACCGCTGATGGTCATGTCTTTGATCGCCTTACCGAGCGTTCCGTTTTTTATTTCATACCCCTGGACGATCCCAAACATGAATTCGCTGGTGGAATCCGCCTGTCCGTTACTTGATTTCATAAGGTAGTAACCGTCGTCAATCGAAGCGATCATGTCCGTTAATTTACTTTTTCCCGGTAAGATTGCCGTGTTTCTCATCCGGATCAACGGCTCATCGCTATATTCGTAAGCTCTGGCATTCCCGGTCGCGTCATGGGAAAATATCACGGCGGATTCTTTATTGTGCAGGTATTTTTTCAGGATTCCCCGCTCGATGATAACGCAATCCCTGGCCGCGGTGCCTTCATCATCGACAAAAACCGGGACCGGACATAATTTACCAGCTTGAGTATTTGCGAAATCCACTAATGTTATCAGTTCGCTGGCAATGGGTTTACCTAAAAGATCGGCGGCGACGGAACCGCCCATCACTAGATCGGCTTCGGTAGTATGCCCGATAGCCTCGTGCGCCAGGATCCCGGCTATATCGGCATCCAAGATGACATCCTTAATTCCGGACGCTGCATAACGGCCGGTTGTTTTATCCCGAAGCCGTTCATATTGCTCATCGATTTCTTCAAACAAGTTTCCGGGCAATTTAAAAATATCTTCGACCTGGCCGAACCCCCCCAGGGGCCTGCCGAGTCCAATCGGCCCGCCATCCTTGAAAATGGTCATCCATATATAAATAAGCGAACGTGGAATCATGGAATGAGACATTGAGCCGTCCGAAGTCAATAGCGATTTTTCCATATCGAGTGTTTGTAATGACACGGCCCGTGATGAAACTCCCCGGCAATGAGTTTTGATGTATTGATCCAAATCCATCAAAAATTCAATCATTTCACTCTGGGTTTTGGGAGTTTTGGAAGTGGTAAAATCATTATTCGCGTGAATATTTCCGGCCGGCAGTTTATTGCCTTTCGGTTGTTCCTTGCCGCTTAAAAATTGGGCATTTCCGGTTGCCGATTGGATTGCCATTTTAATCTCGGACTCCGATATCGAGGGATTGGAGGCAAATCCCCAGTAGCCGTCCTTATAAACCCGGGCGGAACTTCCGCTAACAGCCGTTTTAGTATTGGAGGTGATGTTCCCGTTTACAATAGCAATCCGGGTACTACGGTTTTCCTGGACGCGCAATTCGGTATACTCTTGAAAAAAATGAGAATAGTGACGTAGATCTTTTGGTATCATATTAGCTCCTATTAATGTTTGGTATTAATTAACCATTCTTTGGCCGGATCCATATCCGTAAAATATTTTACTAATATATTCAGTTCAGATTCATATTTCTTTAAATACTTTTGGATTTTCCTTTTTCCTATTTTTGAAGCCCCTACAAACGCCAGTTTGCTGATATAATTTTTTAAACGCAGCAGGCTATCGACGATCAAACCCGCGATTTCAATCGTGATCACTGTTTCATTTAAATCATATAAAATAAAAGATGAGTTTGACGGCCGCGACATCAATTTTTCGTTATCTAATATTTTTTCCTTAATTAATTCAACATTATCACCGAGATTATCGATACATATCACCCAGATTTCACCGTCATTATAAGGTATCGAGAATGATTGTCTTAAATCCGGCGCGCTCCGTTTGGGTTTGGTAAAGAGGAATTTCATAAATAATGCTCCTAAAAAAATTATATTCAGTATTGATATTTCTTAATTCGTTCAAAACCAATTTTCTTTTATATCTATCGGTTAATAAACACCTTCGTTTGATATGAAAATATTACTGCTGATATAAAAAAATATTACTGCGCCCGTTTAGAGTGGATTCTTAGGCTTGTCATATTTTCATTGGGTCTTATGAAAGAACGTTTGATGGTCGTTCATCAGTATAAATAAAAATGCTTGCTGAAAATGTAATTATATTGTATACTTAATGTAATTACTATTATTGGAGGTATAGATGAAAGTACCAATTATCGACATTGGAAACTCCAAAGGCATCCGAATCCCACAAGCTATCTTAAAACAGGTCTTTTTTGCCGAAGAGGTGGAAATGGAAGTGGCGGAAGGGAAAATTATTTTACGCCGATCGGTCGACCCGTCCCTGGTCCCTGATTTCGAGGCTATTACCGGAATGGATGATATTACCATTCAGAGAATACTACGTAAAATTAACGGCAGCGATTTGATTACGGCATTGATTGGCGCTGATCAATCCGTTAAGGAAGCTATTTACCGAAACCTTTCGGAACGGGTTAAAAATTACGTCAAACCGAAAGTGGACCGGTTGGAACAAGGGGACGCCCGCGAACTAATCATCGAGCGCAGCCGGAATGCGATATGCGAAGCCATTATGGAAGTTATTAGGGAGTAAAATAGCAGGATCAGGGGGATAATCATGGATATTTTTAAAGCTGTTAAAGCAAATGATCTGACCAGTATCGTATCTTATATTAAAAACGGTGGTGATGTCAATTCCAAGGATCATAACGACATGACTATTTTGCTTTTGGCAGTGGATAACAACAACTTGGAAGCCGCAAGGCTTTTGATTGAAGCTAAAGCTAATCTCAACTTGAGGGATAAATGGGGACAGACGGCTTTGATATTGGCCGCCGGGAGAGGCGAGACGGAGATTGCGAAAGTATTGATTGACGCCAAGGCCGATCTTAATGTAAAAGCCGTCAACGGTTTGACGGCTTACGGGTATGCGGATGAAAACGGAAAAACCGATATTGTTAAGCTGTTGAAAAAAGCCGGGGCACATTAGATATATATGAGTGTTTTAAGATTTCCGCAAGCCGTTAATTCTTTGATAAACACTTTCAGCATCAGGA
>JBJKPO010000073.1:0-4259 GCA_046706235.1 Bacillota bacterium
GATCTGGGGATATTTCCTTTTATCGCCGGCTAGTGCACGGCCGCCCAATTGGTTGGCAAACGAATGATTCAACAGATCAATCGCCGCCCGGGCGCCCAGGTAAGAACCGCCGATACCGACGACCACCAGGGCCTCGGCGGTATCCTGGATCCTTTGCGCGGCTTTTAATATATTTTGAAACTCCTGGCGATCATATTTAACCGGCAAGTCAACCCATCCTAGAAAATAATTTCCAGCCCCATTTTTATTATGAAGCAAGTCGTGAGCCAGTTTTACTTGATCCGCCATCATCCCAAGTTCGCTATCCTGAATAGCCGGCTTGGTTTTCGATAAATCAATCTTCAATTCCATTGTCATGTCGAACCCTCCATTGCTGATACAATCTTACCTTTAAAATTGTTGAAACATCGCCGAATTAGACCAAAACATAGTTCGCCGCTATTTTAAAAATCTCCTGCCAATTACTTGGATTTTTATTATTGTTATTAAATAATTTAAAAAAACCCGCCGAGGCGGGCTGTTGACTTATAAATATTCAGTTTAAACCACCGTATATTGCGATACCTTATCCACTTTGACGATGTCTTGTTCGGTTATGGACTGTAAGATCGCGTATACGGTGCGTAAATCGCCAATCTCCATCTCCGGCGGCACCGCAATCATTTCCGATCCGGTCAAGGAATTATAGAAATTCAACAATTCATTGTAATAACCCCGCATCGGTTTAAAGCCGATAATCTCGTGGCCACCATCGTTATAAAAAACATTAATCATCCCGCATTGAGTATCTTCCAGGTAGATCATGCCGTTGGTCCCGAAAATCCTTAATCCAACCAAAGGCCGTTGGATTTCCCGTCCGGCCGGATAATATGAAAATTGGCCGATTACACCACCGTTCATGAAGTGAATATTTGATGTTACCACCGCGTAAGGGCTGAAATCATCCTTTTGCGGAACACCAAAAGCTTGTAAATAACGGATTCCGCCGAAAACATGACGTAGCCCGGCCAAATCATGGATAGCGGCGTCCAGGATATCTCCGCCGGGGTATGCCGGATGTTGACGCCATTCGGTAGCCGTGAAAGTATCTTTAGTCATCGAACACGGGAAACAACTGGTACTGTTATAAATAAAATACACCGGGCTCCCAACTTTTTGCTGGTTGACCAGATCGCGAATAATATTAAACTCGTCGCTATAGCGATAGTTTTCGGCGATCATTATGTGAATACCATAATGGCGTGACAGTTCCAAAGTGTCGATTGCTTGTTCCACCGTGGCGCTGATTGGTTTTTCCAGAATAATGCTCTTGCCGGAATGAGCAACCATTTCAGCCACCATGTGATTTTTAGAGATCGGCACCATGATGTCGATAACTTGAATATCACCGCGTTCAATCATCGTCTGGCATTCCGTGTAAATGTCTCTGTCCAGATTAAGGCCTAAACGTCTTCCCCAATCTTCGGCCCTGCTTTTATCGATATCACAAAGCGCCACAATCTCATACCGGTCCGAAAGTTCCTGGTACGCCGGGTAATGAAGCCTTTCCCAGGCCAATCCGGTCCCAATTATACCTACTCGAATTTTTTCCATAAAAAATCCTCCTTTTTCGATTTCATATAAATTAATTTCTCCCAAAAAAAGAGGATTTATGTTTAACCATGATTTTGGCAAGCAGGTTTAAAGAGTCTTCAGGTAAAAATCGGACTGTTTTTTTGTTTAGATAAAAGATTGATTTTATTTATGGCATGAAGATAAGCGATAGTGCTGGCCTCAATAATATCAGTCGATAAACCCCGGCCCACATAAGCGTTCCCATTCTCACGCACTTTGACGGTTACTTCTCCCAAGGCGTCCTCACCGGAGGTAACCGCTTTAATACTATATTCATCAAGTTTAACTTTAATTTGGGTTATGCGGTCGATCGCTTTATAAATCGCGTCGATCGGGCCATCCCCGCAGGAGGCTTCTTGAACCAATTCGCCGTCTTTTTTCAAACGGATAGTGGCGGTTGGAATAGTATTGTTTCCAGTACTGACATGCATATAATCAAGAACAAAACGATCTTCCAGGGCCTGTGTTTCATCCCGGACCAAAGCCTCCAGATCGGAATCGGTAACCTCCTTTTTCTTATCGGCCAACTCAATAAATCGCTGGTAGGCTTGATCGATTTCCGATTCGTTCAAATTATAACCCAGTTCAATCAAGCGATTTTTAACGGCGTGACGGCCGGAATGCTTTCCTAAAACAATCTCGCTTTGGCTTAACCCAACCGATTCCGGAGTCATGATTTCATATGTCATGCGGTTTTTAAGCATCCCGTCCTGGTGAATTCCGGCTTCATGGGAGAAAGCGTTTGAGCCGACGACTGCCTTATTATGCTGCACCGGTTTTCCGGTTAAGGTTGAAACCAAACGGCTGGAGCGAATTATCTGTTCGGTATTGATCCTGGTAGCGGCATTGAAATTTTCAGGCCTGGTTTTAAGCGACATGACAATTTCCTCCAAGGCGGCGTTGCCGGCGCGTTCTCCCAGCCCGTTAATGGTGCATTCAACCTGGTCGGCGCCGTTTTCAACGGCAATTAACGAATTAGCCACGGATAAACCCAGATCGTTATGGCAATGTACCGAGAGTTGCACTTGATCGATACCGGGGGTTTTTTCCTTGATATAACGAATGAGTCTGCCGAACTCACTGGGAATGGCGTAGCCAACCGTATCCGGCACATTAATAATAGTAGCGCCCGCTTGGATTACTTCCCTGAAAATCCGGCACAAAAAATCCCAATCGCTACGGGTCGCGTCTTCAGCCGAAAATTCAACTTTCGGGCACAAACTTTTGGCGTATTTAACCGCCGCCACCGCCATCTCCACCACTTGATCCGGTCCTTTATTAAGTTTATACTTCATATGAATATCCGATGTGGCAAGAAAGGTATGGATCAATGGATCTTCCGCTTCCTTAAGCGCCTCCCAGGACCGGTCAATATCTCCTTTAATCGCCCTGGAAAGGGAACAAATCGTAACCCCCTTGATCTCACGGGCAATAGACTGAATGCAGGCAAAGTCCCCCGGCGAGGCAATCGCGAAACCGGCCTCGATGATATCCACATTTAACCGGGCCAGTTGCCTGGCAACCTGTAATTTTTCCTCAACATTTAAATTAATGCCTGCCGACTGTTCTCCATCCCGAAGAGTAGTGTCAAAAATCTTAACCATTTTCATTTGATAATTCCCCCATTTCTAATTTAAGTTCTTTAAGTTTTAAAATAAAAACTGGCCGGGGTAAAACAAAAAACCCTCATCCTTCTTTAGGACGAGGGTTAAACTCGTGTTACCACCCAATTTTACTTTTACCTTTCGGTAATAGCCTCAACGACCTTCGCCGAAGCCACGCAGGCTTTGGACGAATGTCTTCGCTGTAACGGGCCGGACCTTGCGGTCCCCCGGCTTAACCTACTTGCTAAATGAATACGTAGAATACTTATAAATTAATCGTAGTATTCATTAACTTTGGGCAAGCGGTTCGGAGGGGAGGTTCGAAAGTCCGAATATTGGTTTACACCGGAGGCGATATCTTTATCAAATACGCCATTACCAACTCTCTATAAATCGAAAGCTTCCTACTAACCTCGTCATTACCGTTAGATTAAAGTATTAGTAATATTATAAGGGAGAGCATGGATTGTGTCAAGCTAATTTTTGTATTTTGTATTCTTAAATCAATCAACTATCCGGTTTAGTTTATTCATTGCCGTTATTATTATTATTCTCTTCACCATTATCATTATTTTAATTGTTGTTCCCATTCCCGTTTTTTTCATCCAAAATAAGTTCTTCAACCTCGGTTAACAAAATTTCGCGTTTATCGCCATCGGAAAACTCAACGACTAACGACTCATTCAACGAATTCGTCTCCAGAATCTTGCCTTCCCGGCCGTCAACCCTGACCCGGCTTCCGACCAAAGGCAGGTCGGTTTTAGTATCCTTAGTATCCCGGTAACAATTGGATTCATATTTCAAACAGCACATTAACCGGGAACAAATACCGGATATTTTCACCGGGTTCAACGATAAATTTTGTTCTTTGGCCATTTTAATCGAAACCGGATCAAATTCTCCTAAAAAAGTGGCGCAACACAAGGGGCGGCCGCACGGGCCAAGACCTCCCAGCATCTTCGCTTCATCCCGGACCCCGATTTGCCTGAGTTCGATTCGGGTTCGAAATACGGTCGCCAAATCTTTCACTAATTCCCGGAA